>JACQVM010000404.1 GCA_016209785.1 Candidatus Melainabacteria bacterium
ATGCCCCACAAACGCAATCCTGTTGGCTGTGAGAATATTTGTGGGCTGGCACGCATCTTAAGAGCCAATACCATAGCAGCACTAGAAAACATCCCGCTGTGGCATGAGCGAGACATCAGTCATAGTTCTGTGGAGCGCATTATTCTCCCGGATTCCACTTGTGCCCTAGACTTTATGCTCAACCGATTCAACAACATAATGACCAACCTGGTAGTTTATCCAGAAAATATGCAACGTAACATGGATGTATTTGGGGGGGTTGTTTTTTCACAGTCTGTTTTACTTAAGTTAGTTGCACATGGATTCTCTAGAGATGCAGCCTATCGAATTGTCCAAGCAAATGCCATGGAGTCCTGGAATAGAACAGGGGGCAATTTTAAAGCAAGTTTGTTGAAAGATGAAAATGTTTTGCAGGTGCTTTCACCAAGCGAAATCGAAGATTGCTTTAATCCAGCCCATTACCTCAAAAATATTGATCAAGTCTTTGAACGTTTAGGTATCTAACCACGATATGACTGAGCTTTCCGGAGGGAGAATATATGCGGGTTTTGGTGGTTGGTGCTGGCGCCAGAGAACACGCGCTTATCTGGAAACTTAAGCAAAGTTCTAACGTACAAGATGTTATCTGCGCTCCAGGAAACCTTGGCATAGCTCAGCTCACCACTTGCGCTCCTGTACAAAGTTTTGAACTAGAAAAGCTAGCCGATTTAGCAATAGTACAACGTATTGATCTTACAGTCGCTTCAGATCCGGTAAGCATTCGTCAAGGAATAGTCAACTACTTTAGAGAGCGTCGATTGAGAATCTTTGGCCCTAGCCAGGAAGTTAGCCACCTTATTAGCAACCGCTATTTTGCCAAAGAACTCATGCTCAAAGCTAGAATTCCTACTGCTCGTTATGCAGCGTTTGAGCTTGAAGAACTAGCACATGTCTATGCTGACTCCCAGAAACTTCCCATTGTAATTAAACCAGCTTGGCCAACTGATGGTTGGCTAACAAGCATAGCTCAGTCCTATGGGCAAGCCCATCAAGCTATCAAACAGCTTTTTGCTACAGGCTGTGAGCCTAACAAGACGATCATCATAGAAGACTACCTTTCTGGATGGCAAGTTAGCCTGGAGGTTATTTCTGATGGGCTAGGAGCCGTGATGATGCTACCTGTTCACATAGCCAGACACCTTCACGATGGCAACACAGGGCCCATTACACCTGGAATGGGTGCCTATGCGCCTTTGACTTTAACAGACAACACGGTATTATCGCAGCTTCTGACACGTATTGTTGATCCGCTCTTAAGGTCATTTTCTGACACAGGAACTCCTTACTGTGGTGCGCTTCATCTAAATATCTCAATTGCAGAAGATGATAGCCCACGCGTGTTAAGCTTGGGTACAACACTGTCTGCCCTAGCAACACAAGTACTCCTGCCACTTCTGGAGGAGGATTTACTGGAAATCTTTTGGGCAGTCACTGAAGGCAACCTAGCTCATTATTTGTCAGAAGGCTTCCACTTTAATCCGCTGTCCTGCCTGGCTGTAGTCTTTTCTTGTCAAGACTACAGAGCCCAAGATAGTTTAGATAGTCAGATTCAGGACTTAAGCCAACTGGAAACAGCTATCTGTATTGAGAAACAAGTGCTCCATGAGGCAAGGCCGGTCACAATCATGGCTCGCCCGCTTGTCTTTCATCAGGACTTTAACAATTCTCAACCCGTCAGCCCCAACCAAGCCTTGCTTACTCTCAATGAGCACATAGCCCGTACTTTTACACTTGCTGTTGTCGCCGAAACACTTCTAGATGCAAAAGTAGCTGCTTATGAACTAGCCCAAAAGCTTGGACTACATAACGTACACTACCGCAAAGATCTTGCTGACCTGGGTCCTAATTAAAAGCAACCACTCCGCCCAGTAGTGTAGTAGGAACAGTTCTAGAAGGAGCTTCACGGTAATGCCGGTCAATCAGAATAAAAAAGTAGCTGGTGTTCTCATACCTGTATTTGCCATGCGTCACAACAACGATCTTGGCATTGGAGATACCCAGGCTATGCAAGAGTCCATCGACTTTTGTGCAGAACATGGAATTGGCATACTGCAAGTTTTACCCATAAATGAGACTGGCGGTGACAATAGTCCATACAATGCCATTAGCTCAATAGCCATTGATCCCATGCTTTTATCCATGTCACCACATACAGTACCGGGGCTTACGCAAGAGATATTGGACAGGCTAGCCCCCAAGACTCTCGTAGCTCAATTGCAACATGGACCCATCCAATATCCTCGAGTCAGACAACTTAAAGAGGATCTGCTGACCTCAGCATTTAGAGAGTTTGAGCAAAACCATATTAATAAGCAAACAAGTATTGCTCACGAGTTTGCTGACTTTCAAAAAAACCATTGCTCTTGGCTGCCCTATTACACTTTATTTCGGACACTCATGCAAGAAAACAAGCTCAACGCTTGCTGGACCGACTGGGAACCCGAACTACGTAGCTATGCCAGCGCAGACAACTGGCTTAAAACTCACGACGAGCTCAACAGGCTCTCTCAATACAGGCAATTTTGTGCTTACGTACAGTGGGTTGCGTTTTCCCAGTGGACTCAGCTTAAGGCTTATGCTGAGCGCCTAGGTATTGAACTGATGGGTGATATCCCCTTTGGTGTGAGCCGGTATAGCGCTGATGTTTGGGCACAGCGCCATCTGTTTGACCTGACCTGGTCAGGTGGTGCTCCACCGGAAACCTTCTTTCAAACAGATCCTTTTGTGCAAAAGTGGGGACAGAACTGGGGTATTCCTCTTTATAACTGGACTGCCCATAGTGAAGATCATTTTTCTTGGTGGCGTGAAAGAGTCAAGCGAATAGGAGATTGTTTTCATTACTTTCGCATAGATCATGTGCTGGGCTTTTTTAGGATCTACGCATTTCCTTGGTTTCCAGAGTTCAATGATCAATTTGTACACTTGAACCATGAGCAGGTCCTGAAACTCACAGGGGGCCGCCTGCCACAGTTTCTGCCTAGACCTGACGAACCAGAAAGCTTGGGTCTACAAAATGCATCACAAGGAAAAGCTCTTTTAAAAGTCATCTTGGATGCTGCTGGGTCTGTTGGAGTGGTAGCAGAAGATTTGGGGGTCGTACCCAATTATGTTCGTCCTATTCTGCGGGAGCTGGGAATACCAGGCTTTTATGTTCCAATTTTTGAGCGCAATGAAAGTGATCTATCTTTAAAGCCACAAAACCTGATACCCGAATTGAGCTTAGCAACCTATGCCACACATGACCATATGCCAATCGCAGCCTATTACCACGCACTGGTTAACAAGTGGCATGGGCCGGATGGACACCAAGGCTGGCTGGAAATCCAACGACTCATGCGCTTTCTCAATCTTGACGAGCAGCAGTCCCCAGTAACCTTCACGAGCCAATTGCATCTGGCTTTCCTGGAAGTCTTGCTCCAGTCCAGGAGCTGGCTCACAATGTTTATGATTACAGATATCTTGGGAAGCAGCCAAAGATTCAACGAGCCCGGCTCAGCTAGTGATGCCAATTGGAGTCAACGCCTCGATAGACCACTCAGCTCCTACGTGCTCGATCCTAAATTTGCTCAGCTCATCAAGTCCTTTACTGTCCTCGTAGAGAAAAGCGGTCGCCGGCATGAGCATAACGTGAGCCTCCAGATCTCAGCTAGCACCTAAGGTAAGATCAAAGACCCTGGAACATAATATGATTAACGTAATTGCCTATGGTCATCAGCCTTCCTTACAAATAAATTGGCTGCAAAGAGGGTTTTGCTATGTATCCTGCTATTCTCATAAGGTGTGGTGTAGATTGGGTTAGACACCATGAAGGGTTTAAAGACTCCAACCCCTACTCCCGCTGCGAGGAGGCTATTAAGGTTTGCACTTGCCTCTGGGAAGACCAGTGGGGTAAATCTGATTTAGTTTACGTCGAGCCTGCTGCTGTTGCTGCTTACTGGGCTGAATTTTTCCATGCAGAAGATCCCTTGGCAGACGAATTAGAATGGCGCGAAGGGCTTATAAAGCGTTCTGGACAGTATGACTCGTTTGAGGAATGGCAAAAATGGTTTAAACAAAGCTACGCAAAAGTATACAAGGATGACAACATCTGGCTCAGCCTCCTTATGACAAGCTGGGCACATACTCATCAGTATGAGGTTTTTTACTGCGACGATTCCTGGGAATTCCGCCCTGCTGCATCTTACCTACCAACATCTGAGCTATGGCGCCTGACACCACACACCGATAATGTAGCTATCATCCTGAAAGAACTTTGGTTGGAAGAACTAAAGGCCTATTTGGAAAGTGGGTTTACCATTGCCGATAAAGATATGCCTTATGTGGGCAAAGCAGAGGCGCTAGGTTTTGATGTAAAGAAATATCGCCTTGTCTGGCCTTCTAGAGCAAACCGGATGAGCGACTTTCTCGAGCTTGGAGAAATGGTAGCAGACATCATCCTGCCACCAGGAGATGATTGGTACCGTCACCTCGACAACATTATTTTTGCCCACGATCATGTGGACATCACTTCTCTTGTTAACCGGGCCAAGTATGTTTTTGGCAGCCGAAGACGTCTTTTGGAACTAACAATAGACAACACCCCGGATGAGGCTAAGATGCAAGCTTCTGCTGAAGGCTGGTTGGTTCCAGAAATGGAGACAGCACCAGCACTGTAGGACGGGCATAACCAGCATAAGTACTGGCTATCATCACAGTGTACCTAGTGGGCGGCGCCTCATTTGAGGGATTGGGCGTGGATAACACATAGCAGTTGGGGATAACTTCTCTACAACAAGCACCACATGATCTTTCCCTAGTGCCTCACCAAATGTTGAGGCAACCTCCGCCAACCTCCCTCCCAGATAAGGCAACGCCCGGGATGCCAACTTTACCTCTTGAGTAACCTGGCGCTTAGATTTCTGCACGAGCAACCACCCATGAGACATTACCAGTGGAAGTGCCAGTTCTGCCACCACGTCAACCGTACCTAAAGCACGACAAACAGCAACATGAAATGAATCCCGAAATCTCTTATCCTTAGCCAATATCTCTACTCTCTCATTTAAGACAACCACCCGATGAGCTAGTCCTAGACTAGAGACAGTTGACGCAAGAAACCTTGCTTACTTGCCGACAGAATCCACTAAGGTCATCTTTATCTGGCTTTGAGTCAAAGCCAGAATTAACCCTGGAAAACCAGCTCCTGAACCAACATCTACTACAGCAAAGTTGTGGCCATGTCGCTCAGGAAAGGCAACATCAAGACATTTACTCATGACAGGGACCAGCATAAGACAGTCCAAGATATGATCCTGAACTACAACAGCCGGGTGCGCATCCGCAACTAAATTAGTATGTTCATTGTAAGCATAAAGCTCTGTCAGAAACAGGCTCAAAGTCTCGACTTGGTGCTCATCGAGAAACACACCCAGCTTAATTGCTCTTGTTTTAAGCTGCTCACAAGCAGAAACTAGACTAGGGGTTGGTACGCTCAATGAATTCCTTGAAATAATCTTGACACAATACAATGATGTCTCGTCCATCCATCACATGGGAGTCTCTTAGCCAAACAATGTGTTGCGAGAACTCATCGAATCTAGCTGCTAACACATGCGACGGGCTCACCGCAGCCTCATCCATTCTATAGCCCAGCATCCAGCCTCCAGATCTTCCAGGAAGCTCCAAGAACTCTACCAAACCATTGGAGCCACGCACACCAAAGGTCCACTCCTTGCGAGCAAAACTAAAAAATGATATTTCCTCAGAATAATCAGCTTCAGGTCCATGAGAGCTGGAGCCTGATTTAGTCCTCTTTTGCACACGAGCTACAACCACCTTCAAATCTGGGTCCCTAACATACTTGTTAAACTCTTCTGCACAGGCAGCCAGCATCACAAATAGCTTGTCCACGAAAGGTCCAGTAGCAGCAGCTAAGTGATGCTGTATTTCCATGTCACGCTGCTGCTGCTTCTCACGCACCAACGCCTGTTCGTTGGCCCTTTCAGCTAGTTCCTTGATCCAGCTTAAATCCACTGACAAATCCTTGTCCCACATCTGTATGACACAACACAATATATGTGCCCTAAAAACATCATACAAGAGCAAAGCTTTTCTTACGGTAAAGGTCTTTCAGGAACATTGTGACCAGGTCAATATCCGTACAATATGCAAATTTAGCTCGACAGGGTGTTAAATCCACTTAGGAAAGGCATAATTTATGTGATTGGCGATCCAAATTAGTTTGCCCTCTCTAACATGCCACACAATAGTAGCCATGAGTTCACACAAACCCATAAGCGAACACCGAAATGAACTGGAAGCACGCGTCCTTGCGGCAGCCCTCAGGCAAAGTTTTGAACTTGGCGATACATCAGGTGCGTTACTAGCACACCGGCAGCTTACTGAACTTTTGCGACAGTCTATTGTGCCACAGACGTGTTCTCGATTAGACCAGACAACAGACGACCACACAGTGAATCCTTCTGACTCTTCACTGCTATCCATAGCAAAGAGTAAGTACGCTAGTGCCAACGTTGACTTGAAAGATTCACCGGCTGGTCAGCCACCCATTGCTAAGCCGGAACAGGCAACACAATCGAATCTCACCAAAACGTTTTATGACATCCTGAACTTGGACCCCATGACATCCTTTAAAGACATACATCTTGCCTTTCTCAGGCAGGTCAGAAGGCTAATCAAGCAACATCGCCTCACAAAAAGTGTTGAGATCCGTGAGTTCCGGCACACTCTTCAAGTGCTCTGGGTAGCACACGACATCTTAAAGGACCCTGCAACACGTACAGATTATGACTTCCGGCTTCTTGGTTTAAGAACACATAAGCCACCTGAGGAAACCAAACCAGCAAGTCTTACCACCAAAACCCCATTGCGCATAGGAGAGCTGTTGCAATGCGCTCAAATGTTGGAGCCTCAAGAACTAGAAATCGTAGTGGATATGCACAAAGCTATGTCCGAATTGTATTTCGGACAGTTTCTTGTAAAGCAAGGATTCTTAAGCGAGGACGAGCTTGCCTCAGCACTCTTGGGGCAACGCTTGATTGTTGCCGGCAAACTAACAGTTACTCAGTTTCAGTTTGCCATGCAATTAGTACGCCAAAAGGCAGTTCCCTTGAGTAAAACGTTGCTGCAAAATGGTTGGGTCTTAGCCGAGGATTTGGTGTTGTCAGAACCTACTCAAGACACAACAATTACCAATAACACCAAGACTCCAGAGGCTGTTGTCCTGCAAGCCGGGCAGGTAGACTCTTGTCTTTTAGAACGCGACCCAGTTGTCCAGTCACTTGAGGAACAATTGACATCCGCCATGTTCAACAACAGCACACAAGACAAGGCAAATAACTCTTACGAACAAGACCCAGGACAGTCAACTAATTTTGACAATGACATGGAGTAGCTTTTCCCCTACTATGTCAATTCGCTCTGCGCAGGCAAGCATAGAACGATAAACTTCTCTTGTCCTTAAGACCTTCTTGAAGTCATCAAGCATAAACAACTGCCGCATAGCCTGGCGATAAATCTTGGTAAACCGGTTTTCTGACTTCCTGACTAAAAAAGCCTGGTTAGATGCCTCTTTAGGATCGCCTTTCAGCCAAGAAAATGATTGCACCACACATCTAGTTCCTTCTACCAACACCTGTGACATTTCGCGCAGATACAGATCATCAGCAGAAATTTCCAAAGCTTCAATCTCACGCACTGTAGACTTTGCAGCATTGATAATTTCATCCATTCTGGCTGACAAATCGTAAATGTCTTCCCGGTCTAAGGGGGTTACAAAAGACTCAACCAGCCTGCGCTCTAAATCCAGCTTAAGCTCATCCGCTTGCCTTTCCAAATCACGCACTGTCTGGCATCTCTCTTCTGCACCATCGCCAATCCACGCATCAAGCGCTTCCAGTCCTTCAAGAGTCTTGGCTGCCTGGCGGTTAAGCATGCCGTAAAAGTCTGTTGATGGCTCTAAGATGCGTCCCAGCCAGGCAAACATGTTGCACTAATGTCCTAATTTCATGGTCTCACTTTCTTTGTGCCTGTGCAGCAGATACAACCTGAGCACCACAGAAAGTTGCTCACAAATCAATCGAACCACCTTTTGATCTCCTGGCTTATACACTTGACTAGACCAAGGAACAACAACTAAAAGTCCAACCCTCTGACCAGCGCTATCAACTGGCTGTGTCAAGGCATGCTCAAACAAGTATGGACCTTTGGGGGCTTCTTCTTTTAAAGGTGGCAAACCTAATTGCAACGCTACCCTAGATATATATCCTCTCACAGCATCTTCTTGGCTCTCTTGGCATAAATCTAACATAACAACAGAATGCTGATCGTGATTAACCACTAGCGCACAGGCAACATACTCTAAAACAGAAGACAGCAAAACAAAGAGCTTTTCAGCAATATCCACTAAGTCCAGGCTGTGCTCACCAATGTGCCTGACCTCATCCACAATAGTTGCCTCAAATAAAAGTCTCTCCAACAGTTGATTGAGCCGGTTATTGATCTCATCTGCTGTTGGACCACGCCCTGAGTCAGCCAATACCCGCAGTCTTGGTCGGCCACTCGTTTCTGCTAAAATTTCTTTGACGGCCTTAATTAGACTAGGAAAGCCAGCCTCTTTAGGAATATAACGATTGGCACCTGATTTAAGTCCCCAAAAGCGATCGATGGAACCGTCCAGCTTAGTAAGTAAGATCACCGGCGTAGCACTTAAGTCAGGATCATTTTTTACCAGGCGACAAAGTTGATAACCATTAATTCCAGACATAACTACGTCCGAAACAATTACATCTGGTAATTCATTGTAAGCACGAGCCAGTCCCTCAGCTCCATTACCTGCTGTAATAACCACGTATCCTTCCAGCTCAAGCACCCGCTTGATGGTAAGAAGCTGCGTCGGGCTATCTTCAATTAAGAGTAATCGCTCACTCATAGCCAAATTCCAACACACCTTGCCAATAAAATCATCAGCAAGGGTACGGCAAAATTAAAATCAGCTCTCACGTTTCACCAGAGCCTTCCTTAAGCTAGGTAACTTAACTATGGATCGGTAACATTGCGTTACGGAAGGCAGTAACCTTAGTGTTCCCATATATAGGATAACCTGACAAGCGGTGAGAAGGAATAGGGGGTACCTTTACAAAACTTAAGGTTTTCCTTAGGTATTTCTTAGCATTTAAACAATATGAGACCTGGTAAAGCTTTCCTTGATTCACTTTGTGACAAAC
>JACQVM010000044.1 GCA_016209785.1 Candidatus Melainabacteria bacterium
ATGCAAATAGTGTTAATGACGACGATGCTTGTGTTTTTTCGTTGATGTAGAAGTTTTGGAGGCCGACTTCTTAGCTTCTGTTGTTAATCCAGAGATGTCAACAACTTGAGGCCAGCCACCTGTTTGCTCATTTAGTTTGCAGGTGACCCTCATAGAAAATGTCTTTGGTTGTTCTAGCTTTCCTTTTGCTTGTGTGGTGACCGTGCCAGTAACCTGGAATGGAACAACATCCATTTCTACCGGACCTAAGGCCTTTGTAGAGACAACGGTGACTTGGTTTGTTGTGTGATTCTCCTCAGCTTCAGTCACTATTTTTACAATCCCGAGCTCAGTTTTGGGTAGATTGCCTTCGTTCTGTAATTTTTGAATTACTGGCTCGGTAAGCTCTTCGCGAAATAGATGGGTAATTGACTCTCGAATTGTTACTGGATTGCGATCAAAGATGTGCGTGGCTACCTGGGTCACAAACTTTTCAAAAACCTTGAGCCGTTCCTTTTTCTTTTGTTCTGGGCTCGAGCAAGCATTTAAGCCAATCATGGCCAACAGGGTCAGGATAAGGAAAGACAGTGCGATTCGATATCCTGAACGGCAATTCTGTAAGCTTTGGAAAGTGCTTATTCTAAAGATTTGGCTGCCCATAATAACCTTTGTATAGTAATGTTGAACTTAATTCAGACCATGAGATCCTTGCACGCCAAATTGAACCATGAATTGTGGTGCAACTTGTGTAAGCAAGGAAAGCTTTTTTTTCGTTCAGGATCACAAGTTGTGGATTGTCTTATTGCATTGGCCCCTAGTAAGGTACAGTGTCTTTTTCCCTTCAACCAACCTGAGGTCCAACATAGCTAAGCTTTGAAAGCAAACACTAATCTTGCCTTAGTGCTTGGCTACACCCAAGGTGGTTAGAGTTACTTTTGTGCGGCATGGTTAAGACATGGCTCTTGCTCTCCTGATGTTTCCTGGGGAGCTAGCTATGTTGTGATTACAGAAACACTCTAAGGATGCGAGTAGTACTGCATCCTGGTTGGTGCATAAGGAGTTGGTGACCATGGGTCTCAACGTCGGTCGTGCCTTTGCGATGATTGTCGGTGACAAGAAGTGGTTTGAAAAGATTCTTATTGGCGTGGTGATTTGGGTTGTTGCCTCGCTGGTTCAGCAGATTCCAACCGTCGGCAATGTGGCCAATCTTTTGGTGCTCGCGCTTACTGCCGGTTACGGTCTGCGTGTGATGAGGCAGGAAACAACAGCAACTGGCGAATCTCTGCCAAAAAGCTTGCCAGAGTGGGATAATTGGGCGGAACTTTTCAAGGATGGCGTTCTTCTTACCTTTCTGCAGATGCTCTACGGGCTGGCCTTTGGTGCCGTAGCTCTTGTGGCAACGCTTATGATGGGTGTTACCGTTGAGTTAACACAAGTACTGTCATCTCCTCAAACAACAAACATACCTGCTGAGGTGGCTCTTGTGTGGTTGGTGCTCATTGTTTTGGGCATTGTAGGTGCGGTTGTCTATATTCCACTTATGACAGCGCACTTTGCTCATGAGAGACGATTCTTGGCTGGCTTTGAGGTTGGCACTATCTTTCGCAGGCTCTTCAGCAGCATCGGTAACGTAATCCTGGTTGTGCTTCTGAGCCTTCTTCTGGCTGCTGCACTTGTTGTCTCGGCAATCATTCCACTGGTTCTGCCGTTTACTGCCTTTGCGGTACAGGTCGTTCTGTCCAACCTCTGGGCTCAGGCTTATCGTCTTGCAGACTTTGAGAAGACTGTTAACGTGTAGGCACTAAAGTAGTTCTAGGACCAAACTTCTTGTGGTCCGGCCTACCTACTTAGTAGGCCGGACCACAGCTACAAGCACAACAACAAGACCTGCACCAGAATTGACAAAAGTTACTTACTGTATCACCCAGTAATCCCACCCCAAAATGATAACTATATAGAAGGTGCTCGCCGCTGTTGGTCAGGCTTCATAGCCGGATCAGCAGGGCGAGCACCTTCCAATTCAGTCAATCACAGAGCTTAACGTGTGATGTTGTCAGGGGTGGGGCGAACCTGCCACTTGCCATCACCCAAGAGCTCAATCACATGACGGTGGTACTTAAGTAGGCTTTGGCGATGACCAACGCTCACATATGTTGCGCCATTTGCCTGGAGAAGTGAATAGAGGTAATCCTCGTTGGCTTCATCGAGTGAGGATGTAGCTTCGTCCAAGAAGGCAAATTGCGGCTTAGCCAGCAGCAGGCGCGCGAAGGCAATGCGCTGTCGTTCACCAGGGGAGAGCTTCTGATCCCACATATGAATGGCATCCAACCCACCAACGCGCTGAGCCAAATCTGGCAGATTAACTGTCTTAAGGATAGTCAGCAGCTCGTCATCAGTAGCCTGGTTGTTGGGGAAAAGCAACTGGTCCCTCAATGTCCCAAGGGCCATATATGGGACTTGGGGCAGAAACATCATCATTCCCAGCTCTGGGTGGATGATGGTGCCTGAGCCAGAATCCCACAAGCCAGAGAAGGCTCGCAGCAGCGAGCTTTTCCCTGTGCCCGATTGTCCCTGAATAAGCAATCCAGATCCGACTGGTGCTTGAATAGAGAGCTTCTCAATGAGAGTGCGGGCATAGTTTGGGGTCATAAGGGTCAAGTCAGCAGCAGCAATTCGTGGTTCGATGGCAGTCTTAATCTTAGGCTTGCCTGGCTGCTCACCTGGTTCTGGCGCGTTTAGCGCCTCAGAGAAGCTACCCAAGCGGTTAATGTTGGCTGCATACTGTGCTAGTTTCTGGAACTCAGTCACAAAGATTGCCAGGGCACCTAAGATGATGTTAAACGCCATGGCTGCTTGCTGGAAAGCACCAATCTTAGCCATACCGCCAAAAACAAGAGGAGCAATGATCAGGTATGGAATGATGGTGACAAAGTAGTCAAATGCTGTCTGGAGAAAGCCAACGTTTCGGCCCCAGTCAATGAGCCTATAGGCGTTGCTTACCAGCGCACCAAAGCGTCCTTTTGCAGTAGCAAGCTCACGCTCTTCCCCACGATAGAAGGCAATGGACTCTACATTGTTACGCACGTGTACAAGTGCATAACGATAGTCAGCTTCTAGCTTCAACTGCATGAAGTTAAGCAAAACGAGCTTCTGCCCAAACAACATGATGAGCAGAGAACCAACAAAAGAGTACCCGATGACAATCCATGTGAGGCTGTGTGAGATGCTCCACAGTACAGCGCCGAAAGCAACCAGTGTAATGATTGAGTCCAAGATAACAAGAACAATGGACAATGTCTGGCTTACCACGGCATCAATGTCTTGATGAATTCGTTCGTCAGGGTTGTCAATCTCTTGATTGTTTCCGATGCGGTAATAGTTGCGCCGCTCGAGGTAGCGCCGCATGAAGTCTGAGGTCATCCAGTTACGCCAAGATAGTGCTAACCTAGCGCGAATCCAGCGGTATAAGACAACAACAAATGTTCCGTACAAGAACACCAAGCCAATACTATAGATGCTCTTGTAAAAAGCTTGTTTTGCTGCTTCTGCTGCTCCTGGATTTTTGGCAGCAGTGAAGGCCACGAATTCCTGTACATAGTTAAGGATATCGCCCCACGCGTAGTTCAGCTTCACATTGAGCCAGTTAACTGCGCCTAAACCAGCGAGAAGAAGCAACAGCAATCCAAGCCCTACAAACCGCGTCTGAATTGACAGTGGTGGTAGAACCTTCGACAGTGGCCATGGCCATGCCACAGACTGCCTGTCTTTAGCGAACCAGTAAGGCTTGCAGAGCGCGTAGACGCGCCGCAAGAGAGAACGCTTGGGCTGATTCATTGTTAGTTTCCTGCTAACTGAGCCCGGTGTCAGTTATGTCCGGGCAGGTGAGGATTTGAAAGGCCGAGGCTATCGTAAGAAGCTCAAACACAAAACCAACAGAGCAGCACTTGCCCTATGTTTCTTAAACAGTTTGATTGCGACCAGATCTAAGGTGTTCTTGAAAGTTTACTCTCTAGCTAAAAGTATGCATATGACATGGTCAACTTAACGCAGTAAGTAGATCTGAGTGTTGGCAAGCATACTTAACTCTTAGTCATTGTTTGATTGTGTTTGAAGTCAAGACCATCAAGCATATCTTAGGTATTGAACGTAAGACACCCAACGATACTAAGCTTTGACAAACCCCCTCATTTTTTACTGTGTTTGTTTAGTGTGGGCAGTGAGCAAAACAATGTTTGGCGCAGTTAGCGCAGTTAGCGAAAAACCTGTGCTGGTAGTTGTAAGTACAACTGTGCTTACTTCACACCCCAGTAATTGTTTATTTTGTCGTAATTTAAGCCAATCTTGAAAGATTAGACTGGTTGACGATGTATGGAAATAGTGCGTGAGGCTCTGACTATATCAGAGATTCTCACCATGTAATGAGCTATATCAAGCACTAGGGATACGTTTTGTTGGCTACCCAATCCCCTTGACGACATTATAAGTGTGCAACTAAGGTGAAACTTATACGCCAGTTCCTGTAGCCCTTACAAGCATAACCACAGACTTCTAACAGCGACTTACTTAACAACCTCATCACTGGTCTGAAATGATCGAACAGTCTAACGACTTGCCGATCGTGCTGTCGAGCTTTCTATGGAGAACCATGATCCTGCTGAGGACAAGGAAACATTTGAACATTACGTGCAGATGTGTGCGTGGACATTAGGGAAAGATGTAGAACAAGTGACTTGTGGGTGATCGGCACTTTCTGCCTGGGCAGTTTTGTATCGATCAAATACGTATAGATTTAAAGGAGTACGTCATGAGAACTCTCATGATTACAGCTCTAGCAGCGCTGCTGCTGGTTGCTATCAACACGCCAGCTAACGCTGGTGCAAGGTTTGTCTTTGGTGGCTGTGGTGGTGGCTTTGGCATCCAGTTTGGTCATGGTGGCGGGCTGTACATCAATCCAGGCTTTGGTGGGGGCTTCTATGGCGGTGGCTATCACCATCAGCACTATCCAGGCTGTGGTTGCCACCACAACAGGGGATATCAGTACAACAATCCCTGGAGATACCAGTATCAGAGCCATCAGCATCACCCTGGGTGTGGTCACTGGCAGCGTCCTTATCAGTACAATCCAGGATGGGGACAGGGCTATAACTGGGGACGAGGGTACAACTACCCCCGCTATCCAAGAAACTACTACCGGCGTAACCGTGGGTGTTGGTGAGGCAACATGAAAGAGCTTGTTGACAGTTCTAGCAATGGCAAACGGTGGAATGAGCTTCGGTCGTGCGACACAAGAGCCTATTGACTGAGAAAGGTGACAGCATGACAGCACTTATCGTCATTATGGCCGTTACTTGTACTGTATTTGGCTGTTATCAGGTACTGCGCCAACTGAGATGCATTGCCAAAACAGAATATGGTCTTGTTGGCACAATGTTGGGCGCGATCATAATGGTAGTGGTGTCAATCAGTGAGTTTCTGGCAAGCATTAAGGAGCCTTCAGACGAGCCAATGGTAGCGGCAGATGCGTTGCACGACAGTCCAGAGAACAATGTTGCAGCGAAAGTAGACATGCTCCAGCCAGAGCCTCTTCAAATGGCAACCAACCAGCAGATACGACTGGTGGTTTTCAACAAACACCTCGGCAAGCACAAAAGCACAGTCCGCCTGCGTCTTGTTACTGGCACTGCCAGACACACCCTGGACACCTAATTTACAATGCAAGGAGGCAACAGTGGTACGTAGGAGGACGTTAAGTTCACAAGAAAGCGTTGCCAAGCTCAAGGCAGTTCTTACCTGCGAGATTGGCAGGTGTGCAGGCAGCAAGCATAAGGTTGTAACACCTGCAGACGTAGCTCGTGTGCTGCTGCCGCTAGCGCGTGAGTTGAGAGCAGGTCGCTTTTGCTCAGAACAAGAGGTTCTGCTGGTCTTTTGCACAGCAGATGTGTTGGAGAGCCTGCATCGAAATTGCTTAAACCGATACTGGTTCTTGAGTGTTCTTTATGGTGCTTGTTCGGGTGCCAAAGGGCTGCCAATTCCTTTGGATGCAGTTGCAAACTCTATCAGCAGATACCGCCAACTCTTACAAGGGCAATACAAAGCATTTGTGGGGGATGTGGATAACCCAGGTGAACTCCCGGCTTCTCTAGTCCCATATCTGGTCGATGACGGAGTCATAATGCTTTATGGCAACATTCACAATCCAACGTTAGTGTGGAATCCGCTGTTCAGACCAAGTATTTTCTTAGGTCAAAGCTTGGGAGAGTAGCACACACTGGGGGCGACTGTCACAGTCGCCCCCAGGCTGATATCATTTTTTCTCGACACAGTGTTACCAAAATGGTAATATGGTGTGGTGGGCACAGTGAATGCTGAGCGTATACATGAATTTATCAAGCACAATCAACGTGCCACGAAGCCACTTAGACGATGGGAAGCTGTTGTTAGAGAGTCTTTGTGGACTAACTTTCGAGATGTCCGGGCTACTTTCAATTCGGCTGACTATGTTGATGGAAAGGTGGTTTTTGACATTGGTGGCAACAAGTACAGGTTAGTATCGGTGGTCGATTTCAAAGGGCAGCAAGTAATTGTAAGAAACATTATGACTCACACGGAATATTTATCGACACGAGGCTGATTGAATGAATGGAATTAATCCCAGAAGCCCTCCGCTTTCTGTCCCCGCGTAAAAGACTCATTGAGTCCGCCCGCGCCGTCAGTAAGCAATGAAAACGGTTAACAGA
>JACQVM010000405.1 GCA_016209785.1 Candidatus Melainabacteria bacterium
CCTTCAGACAGTGCATCGGCTCCTTCCAACTGTGTGTAGCGGTGATCAGGGTTAGCCCCAGTAGAACTAAAATGCGAGACTACATCTTGTTTGCCAAGGTCCTCAACGTGATTTCTTGCAACCTTGTAGGCAAGAGTGTCCCAAGTAAGTGGTACAAGCCCAAGCTGGACACGCTCCTCGTTGACTAGCTCGCAAGCAAATTGCTCTAACTCTTGACGGGGCAATTCAACCAGGTAAGCGGGCTCCTGTGTCAATGGCCTGGTACCATGCCCTTGCTGGGCGGACGATTGTTGCAGTGGTTGCTCCTGAGGTAGACTGTCGCTGCCAATGCTAGAACCTAAAAGTGTCTCTTGTAGCTTTTGCACACGTAGATGGTCACTGAGTTGCGGAAAGACTTGCTTAAATACTGTGAGTTCCAACTCGCTCAAGCGTTGACTAGTTGGTATCTGTGGTTTAGTAGTGCCAAAAGTTATCAGCTCCATTTCATCAACTGCCTGTGTCGGCATAGGAGATGGGGCAGGCTCTGGGGGCTCAATGGCGTGTCCTGGCAACACCTGGTTTGGGCTGGGTTGTGATTGTCTTGGCGACACTGACTCCCCCCAGGAGCTTGCCATTGACGAAAGCATAAGCAATGTCAAAGCAACAAGATGCCGGCAAGGAAGCCTTGTTTTCTTGGTTGCAAGGTTGTCCATCTCCTCTCCAGGCTTAACAACGGTATGTAGTGAGGTGGCTCTCAGATAGCTAATAGCTAGACAATTCTTATTGTGTGCATAAACATGTCAAATTGGCAGTGTACTACACAATAGCGTTAAGACTAGCAATAGCACCCTGGCGTCCTGTGAGTCCCTTAGATTGTCTGTGAGAGTAGAAGAGCTCGCTCTGGCAAGCAGTGCAATAGGAGGCAATGTCCACCTTGGGCAAGCCAGCTTCAATAAGCTGCATGGCATTAAGGGCTTTTAAATCAGGATGAGGTCGATTATTGTGCCAAGCGATAAGTCCATCAGGTTGATTTACTGAGGCAACAAGTTGATTGCTGATCTCCAGGCTTGTTGGATAACAACAGCTACCAATGGCTGGACCAATGGCTGCTAGCATATGTTCAGCTGTGGTATTGAGTACCTGGGAAATGAGTCTCACGGCCTTGGTAGCAATACCGCCTGCGGTGCCGCGCCAGCCTGCATGTAACACGGCTAATGCTTTAGTGTAGGTATCGAACAATATTATGGGGACACAGTCCGCGTAATGCAGCAAAACAGGCATGTCTGGTGTAACTGTTGCAATTCCATCTACATCAGGCAGGTTCTCCGGTTGGCTTACCCAGGAAATGTTAGTTGAGTGAACTTGCCCCGGAACAACCAGATGACCAAAATTAAGACCTAGCACTGAGCACAAGCGGGCACGATTGGCTGTGGCATCTTGTCGTGATGCGTCATCTGGCCAGTGTCGTCCTAGGTTAAAGGAATCAAGGGGGGCCTCACTACTCCCTCCTAAGCGGGTAGTGAAGGCATGCGTCAGTCCTGGAATTTCAAGCAAAACCGGTGAGAAAGTAACGGTAAGTCCGCCAATAACCTTGATAGGCCATTCTTTCTTGGACAGTGCGTCGTAAGCTGGAGTGTGTGTTTTGCTCAATGGAGAATAAGGCCTCCACAGATGTTAATGGACTGTCCGGTAATGCTCCTGGCAGATGTAGAGCACAGGTATGCAACCAGTGAGGCTACCTCCTGTGGTTCGATAAATCTTTCTTGGGGAATTGACAAACGATGAATGTCAATGGATTCTGCTTGAGGGATATTGTTAAGAGAGCACCAAGCCTCATCTGTTAGTTGAGAAGATGCCATCTCAGTGTCCACCCATCCTGGACATACAGCATTTACAGTTATGCCATACTTTGCCACTTCAAGGGCAAGTGACTGGGTAAAACCAATAAGACCAAACTTAGAAGAGCAATATGCTGACGCCCACTTCTCGCCTACTTTGCCAGAAACAGAGGATATGTTTACAAGTCTGCCCCATTCCCTCTCAATCATTCCATCAACTACAGCTTTGGTGGTTAAAAGGGGACCGGTTAGGTTGGTTTCAATAATTTCTCGCCATACTGAAAGCGAATGTCTGCTTACTGGTTCAGTGCGGTAAATGCCAGCGCTGTTTACAAGGATATCTATTGGACCTAAACTTGATTCAGCTTGCCGGACAAAGTCCTCGATGGAATCTTCATCAGTCACGTTACAGCTCTTAGAAAAGACACTTACTCCAAAAGCTGCCGCTTGCCTGGCTACTGCGCACAATAAGGTTTCATTGCGGGATCCTAGGGCAATAGATACACCTAGTCCAGCTAATTCTAAGGCAATTGCTTGTCCAATCCCACGACTAGCACCTGTAATCCAGGCAACTCGGCCAGACAACTCTTCAAAACCCTTTTGACTGTGGGAGGACTTCTTGGACAAGTGTGGTGTTAAGCTCATTACAACTTTTTTACTTGGTAGAGGGGCTATAGCTTGGTCTAGGTTCAACATCTCTGGAGTTCTATCTTAGCCCATGTGGGTAACAGTGTAAGAAACTAGGAGAGACTCTCGAGCCTAAGGGGTATTCAGGAGGTCTTAGGCAGCTCTCAGAAACCTCAGCAGGAACATTGCTAGACTATGGGAGTCATACTGCTTAGCTTTGTGGAAGTTCATTTGACCTTACGTTCGTTAGTCAATTGAACTAACTATAGGGAACCCTATTGAGCTATATGTCAATTCCAAAATGTGATGAAGGTGATATCCATGACAGTGCTTAAATTGTCTATCTCCCAACGTTTGTTGTTAGCTTTTGCGCTTACGTTGAGCCAGAGCGTCATCCTGGTACCGCCTGCGGTGCTAGCTTCAGATGGGGCAGTCAGAGTTGCTGGTCAGGTGGTGATGGTGAATAGGGCCAGCTCGAGTGGCATGTCAACAGAGGCAAGGACTGAAGCCATTCAACGAAACCTGGATAATGCGATAGTTGCAACTAAAGATAGATCCCCGTCTCAAGTCAATATTGTTTATGTCAAAGGGCTGCCTGTAGTAACCCTTGGTGGATATCAGGTAGTTACAGTCGATGCAGCAAATGCCAAAGCTGCTAATACAACCCCGGCTCTGTTGGCACAGCGGTGGGCGAATGCCTTGCGGGACAGTTTAAGAGACAGGGCCAGCATTGATAGTTATGTAGCTCAGTTGTCCGGTGATTACGCTATGAGTGCGCCTCCTGCTAGCAATCAGTATTCCGCTGCCCCCCAGCAATACAGCTCGGCAGCTCCATCTTATAATCAAGCACCCAGTGGTAACTATGGCGGTGGGGTTTCACAGCCAATGGGTTCATACAATTCTCAACCGTACCCAACTCAGCGTGGCCGAGTTGTCTATGCGCCGGCAGGCATGGTGATTCCCGTTTCGCTGGCAACAGCAATATCGACCCAAGTGGCAAAATCTGGCGATATGATTCAGGCTACTCTCAACCAACCTGTGCTGCTTGGGGATTCTCAAATACCGGCTGGTTCTGTGGTAATTGGTACTATTACAGAATCCAAGAGTGGCGGATATATGGGACGGGCTGGCACCCTAGGTATTAAGTTTAATCGCCTCCGTACACCCGATGGTTTGGAGACACCAATAACAGCTCATATCGTAGGCGGTATTAGCAAATACTCCGACATTGCAGGTGATACAAGTGATGTTGTAAAAGGCGAGACCTGGAAAACCAAGGTTGGACAGGCTGCCATAAGAGGTGCTGTAGGCGCGGGCACTGGTGCGGCACTAGGAACTGCAGTTGGTGCCATTGCGGGTCGTTCTGGCAAGGCAGCCGGACGGGGTGCCTGGTCTGGTACTGCCATTGGTGGAACTGTTGGTGTAGCTGAAAGCCTTTTGCTGCGAAAGGGCAAGGATGTGACAATAGCTTCCGGGACCCAGATGCAGTTGCAGCTTGACGCTCCACTATCCATTTCAGGGGCAGGTGTACCTCCTTACACAGGAGCTTTCTAAACTTAAGCAGCTAATGGGGGGCACTGATGAAAATATTGCAAGTAAGATGTGCTAGAACACAAGGTTGCCTGGTTTCGGCTGGGGTCATTCTTGCCCTTGCTATGGTAGCGCTGCCGGTGCATGCCATGCCGGGGGCTCAACAGGAACGACTTTATCTTATCGGGCAAAGTGGATATTTCCCTTCCCAACCAGCAGTTAATCCTTATGCTTATCCTCAGACGTACCCATATCCGTCTAGCAGCTATCCAGGACAACCTTATCTTAGAGGCCAGGTTGCTGAGGCACCCGCGGGGCTTGTAATTCCTGTTACTTTGTTGACAGCTATATCAACGCAGGTAGCTAAACCAGGAGACTACATAGAGGCACGCGTAAGCCAAGATATAGCCTTTGGTGGAGGGATTATTGTTGGTGGGTCGATGGTTGTTGGACAGGTAACAGATGCTGAAGCTGGGAGGGTGTTCAATCGTTCAGGACAACTTAGCATTGCTTTTACTGAGTTGCGAACACCAGGCGGTGGTATTACACCTATATCAGGGCATTTGATTGGTGATATTGGCAAATACTCTATAGCTGCTGATGATGCAGGTGCAGGGACTGTAAGAGGTGAAGGAATGGGCACAAAGTTGGGTGCACTTGCACTGAGATCAGCTTTGGGTGCAGGTGCTGGTGCCGCACTTGGTACAGCCATGGGGGCCATTACCCATGGTCGCCTTGGTACGGGTGCCTGGGCTGGCACTGCCATTGGTGGCGGTGGCGCGCTTGTTGAAGGTTTAATCTTAAGAAAAGGACGTAACGTAATTGTTCCTGGTGGAACCGTTATGCAACTTCAACTTGATCAACCAGCCTCCATCTCTCAAGGCGGCGGTTACGCTCTATAGCGACCGACCTTACTTGTTTTTCTTTTTCTTGTCGGACAATACTTGCCCTCGGACCTTGGTAGATGCTCCAGGAAGAAGCTCAGCTTGGCTTGCAGGCTCGCCTGTAAACTCATCACAAAACTCAGCCAAGAACTCATCGCCTGGTTTAATCACTGCTTCTTGCCCCTTGATGGTTGTGTCTTCAATAAGCCAACTTCCAGGAACCCCACTTAAAAATCCCCAGCAAAAGCCCTTAATGCGACGGTGACGAACATTGAGTCCTACTGGTTTAGAAAAGGCAAATGAAGGATTGACTGCTCCCATGACACCTAATGCTACTGGCATTGCTCCAAAGCTAAATACTCCAGCAGGGGCAAGTGCTGCATTCAAGCCAATACGGATAGCTTTATATCTCAGTTGCTGAGACCAGGGCCCAGCAACTTGACCCTTGTGGTTTATGCCAAGCACCCGGCCTTCTGCCTTGTTCTTGACGATTCGTGAGGCACGAGCAGGTTGTGCTACCAGTGGCAAGTGTTCACCTTGTTCGTTGATGATTTCATCAAAAGCTACCCCGAGACAGCCAGAGTTACGATACCAGCGTTCCGGACTTACAAGCGAGTGCATGATTGTACGTGCCTTCAAAACATAGTTAACGTGTCCTCTAACGGTGGCACCCTTTTGAGCTACCAGCCGATCGCCAATCTTAAGGTCATACTTTAGCCTTGCTTGAATAGGATCACCTTTGTGAGCAGTCTTGCTGGTAATTTGAGACGTGACTACAACAGGAAAGCGTGCACCAGACTTTATCTTAGTTTTACCTTCATCAAGAGGTAGGTCTTGATACTCAATGGTTGCTTCTGTTTCTTCGACCTCATCATTGTCGATGATAATTGGGCCGTTATCTTGAGTAACCTTTGGAGTCCAGCCCTGGGAGCAGACGCTTTCGGGAGTTAAACTCAGCACCGATTCACTGGGCGACTCTGGAGCCTGGTTGATTGCTGGATGGGTATTGGACTGTGGGGGAGATGTCACCACGGCTTCGATGAGTCCGTGCATCTGGCGATTGGTAATATGACTTTCGGGTAGACCTGGATTTAAAAGCATCTCTTCAGAAGGGCTTTTGGCAGCTAGTGCCGGCTGCCAGCCCAGGACAAGCTGAAGTGCAACTGAGCCCATGAGGACTTTTGCGGCTAGGTTTTGTTTACGCCAGATCCTGATGCGGCTTGTCATGTTCCAATTCCTTTGCTTGACTTAGTGCTTGCTTGAGGGTTGCTTCCAAAAGATATCAAGTGTCCCTTTGAGGATACTTGAGTTATACAACGACCTCTAGAGTAACTTGAACTTCTTGGCTGCTTAAGTTAATTAAAAAACCTAGTGTCCTGGTCCCCAAAGTTGAAACGCTGCCCAAGTGCGTGGCGATGGATCTTTTGACATGGCTAACAATTGTGCTTGTCGTAGTGACTGTGCTTGATTTAGTCCTTTGTGCTTGTTCTTATAGAACTCGATAAGCTCAGCAGTACGTTGTGGTTCAGGCTCAACCCACAGACTCATAATTATGTTCCGAACGCCAGCATAGCTTAAGCCACGGCTAAAGATTTTGACTGCATTACCCTGGAAGTCTTTGGTGGAGACTGATGTGCTGCTCCAAACAAAAAGATCATTCGGGAGTGTGAGCTCAAAGAGACGACCAGTTGTGATCTTGCGTGCTTCCTTCCCGGATGCAAAAGGCAAAACTGACCGTAAAGGATTGCCTGCAGGCAAAGGCACTGAGTTAGTAAAATGCACGACGGCTTTACCCTTGGTGTGCTCCTGGAAACTAGAAATCTCTACATCTTTGCCTGTTAGTTTGGTAACTAGCTCAGGCTCAAATAAGCTTGAAATGAGGGTTGTTTCCTCCTTAACACTTGTGCTTCTTGTGTCTGAGCTTGGGGCACCAGAGGCTACAACCAGCGTTAAATCCTGAGTGTATTCAGGTGGGCTATCTAAAAATACCCCCAACGATGAAGCCAAGGTAAGAGTATGCTTCTCGATGAAGTATTTGTCTTGACCATCTATTAGGGCCGCAAAAGGTAGATTAAACAGAATGCCATCAGGTAGGATGACGATAGTCTCGTTAGCATTGCTGGGCAATACAGCCTCTATGCTTGGTGGGAAAAGTTCAGAGTAAAGCATCTCTAGTAATCTTGTTTCTAGTTGCCTAGAGGTACCGCTAGGCTTGTTTGCATAAGAGAGAAGTGAGGCAACTTGACCCTGAAGTTCAGCTCGCCCGACCGTAAGAGTGTGTGCTTCTAGCTCACCAGAGCGAGCTAAAGTGAAAGCTATTGTTGTGTGAGGACCTACTAGATAGTCCACCACAATAGATTGATGGTGCTGTGCTTCCTGGACAACATTAGCAATGGTGGTTGGTACAGGGGCAATAAGCCTGGCTAATGCCCTATTATCGTGAGCTAACTGAGACAGCCGAGATAACCAGTTTTTCCAATCCTTAAGAAGTTTGTCCGGAGTTGTAGTAGCTTCGGCTGCATGAAGGTGTGCCCGCTCAGTTAATAGATCTGCATATAAGTCGCTGTCTTGTGGCTTAACCTCTCCGCCGCGGCGGTGCCACTCCACGATAAAGGACTCTTCCTTGAGCTGCTCGGCAGTAAGTAATGCTGGCTCCAACAACTCTTCAGATACGAGCAGGGAAACCAGTTCATAGCCAAGGTCTTCTCTAGTAGATACAAACCCTAGGAGTTCCGGCGATGGGAAAAACCCAGCTTGTGGTGAGCGAAAAAAAGAAACTGCACTGGTGAGTGACTCTTTTGCTTGTGGTTTAAGAGCTTGGCTAAGCCTAATCTTGGCCATAAGGGTAAAATCTCGCCAGAGAGCAGCATCATCATTAATCTTTTGACTTATGGCAATCCCTTTATTGAGATAGCTCTCGGCTTGTGCTATGTCCTTGAGGTTCAGACAAACTTCCGCCAGACAAGTGTAGGTGCGACCTTCTAGCAAAGGGTCGTTGAGTGTCTTAAAAACTGGCAACGCAGACTCAAGACGTGCTCTAGCGTTTCTATTGTCTCCAGAGCGTGATTCAGCAATGGCTAGGTTTTGCACAATGATAATCCCAAATCGTGGCTGCTTAGGAGAGATAATGGAATGTAGGTTTAGTGCTTGTCTTAAAAATTGCAAGGCTTGGTTTGCATGACCCTGCATTGCTTCTATGTTGCCCACAGCATTAAGGGCTTGGGTATGGGCAAAGCTTGATGCTCCAGTCTTTAATACTGCTAGTGCCTTGCTTAAATGCTCCTTGGCTTGCTCTAAATCTCCTGTAGCTGCTAAAGCATGAGCGTAGCCGGAATCAAGGGTTGCCTTTTCCAGCACATTGGCAAAATTTGTGTTGGTGTTGAGAGCTTCTTCAAAACTCTTGCGTGCTGACGAATGTTCACCCAGGGCATATTGGCATGCTGCATACACAGCCAGTGTGCTGGCTATCAATTCTGGGTTTTTGAGGCTATTTGCTAGATCAAGAGCCTTACGCGCTTCCTCGGAGGCTGCTACCTTCCAGCCTAGCTCTTGCATCATGCCGGTCAAGGACAGCCGGACACTTATCTCATTGACTGGATCACCTGCTTGTCCATAGTATGTAGCTGCTCCTTGATACAGGTTCAGTGCCTCTTTTACCTTGCCCTGTTTTACTAAAATGCTGCCAGCTAAGCAAAATGCTTTAGCTGCATCGCGACCTTCACTGCCCCCCAGGTCTGAAAATGATTGCAAGGCAAGCTGCAGTTGTTGTCCTGCCCACACCGGGTTATCAAGACCAAAATATACTTGAGCAAGTGCAATGCGGGCTTTGGCTAACGACCTTTTATCGCCTATGTTGGCAAGTACCTCAAGTGCGTTTTCTCCTAACTGTTTAGCTTTAACGAGCTGCCCACGTTCAAAGTAAAGCCGGCACATGTTTTTTAATGCTCGTCCTTCGCCATCGGCGTATTTCATTTCTAGCGATAGACCATATGCTTCCTGCCATTTGGTAAGTGCTTTATCTAACTCTCGGCGAGCAAAATACTTTTCCCCTTCTTGTTCCAGTTGGGCTATTTTGTCAAGTCCTTCTGAGGTCTGTGGTAGCTCAGGCAATTGAGGAAGCTCATGAACAGCCGATGCTGCATTTTTGGTGCTAGAGGAGGAGGATCCAGAATGTTGAGCTGCTC
>JACQVM010000406.1 GCA_016209785.1 Candidatus Melainabacteria bacterium
CCGTACTCAGTGATATAGACAGTGCGAATGTACGGACAACGAATGAAACCAATCTGTCCGCCAAAGAGTCGGTGGTCATTGAGGTTAGTCACCTCATCTCCCGGGAAGCGGCCCCTGACAGTCTCACTTAGTTCAGGCTTCTGGACCTCAGTAATGGGCCCCAGAAGGCTCTTCACCATCGGTGTGACAAGACCATTCCAAATCTGTCTGTCTGTCACAGAAGAAATCTTGGTCACGCCAAGCATCTCGGCAACATTTACCTTATGGAACCTGGGCATGGCAAGTTCCTTTCTCTAAAGCTGGGGACATATCCAGAACCCAGCTGCGGTACACAATCTGAAGCAACTAAGACAGCCCATTACTACCCCGCTCAACGCTAGCTAAGCGCTGTGGTTGTGTTTTCTACACAGGTGGGCCTTTGGGAGAAGTTACAGCTAGCTACAGGACAATCCGTTGTAATTATGGGTAAAACAATAACCTAAGCTAAAGCCTGCCGCCTTGCCAATTCAACAACCTTGAAAACCAAAAACCTAAAGCTACCATACAGTTTCCAGCATTAAACTTGAAGCTTTCTAAGCCAATAAAGCCGCCTTTTTCTTATGCAGTTACTAGTACATTGCAAACTCGCGCGACATGTTAAGACAGGTAGGTACAGCTTGACATCTATCTTTCTTGACCCTAGCCATTCACCAGTTCAATGATTTCCTCAACATCAAGTCCCACTAAACCTAGATCAGTTAGATTACGGCCTTGCTTGCGTAAGTTTTTCCCACAAACAACGGCAGCAAGCTCAATAATTGAATCGATAAGTGGTACAGGCTGACGCGCCACCATGGCAAACCCTACCAACGGAATCAAGCTCTCTTCGATGTCTTGAGCTAGTTGCTTCTTCCAAGGACAACATTCACCTAGTTGCATCTGCATACGGTTGGTAGTGCTCCATTTGGCAAGGACATTGCCAAGTGAATCATTCCTATCTCCAGAGTATTCGGCCAAGATTTGACCTAGTGGTCTAATAGCAACACCAAAGGCACGTGCAACGCTTTGCAACTCACCACCTATGCCAGCAATAATAGCCAATACTTCTGGTGTTAGCAGCAAGGACTGGTCAGCAACCTCATCTGAGCGACCAGAAATCATCCGAAACAGCCACAATATGGGACGCAATATTCTTTCTACATCTGCAAAGCCTCGCTCCAACACGTTTGAAGCTGGCACCAATCCGTCCCGCATTTGTCCTAAAACAGACAGTCCCCGATAGGTTGCATTACGTGTAACACCACATACGCTCACACGCGGCCGCGGCCTGTGAATAGACAAGAGCCCATCAGTAGCTGTCACAGCATCGAACAAGTTGCTGGTCTCAAGAAGATTAACTTCTAAGGCAGCCTTAACCCTTCGAAGGTCTTTGGCAAACTGTAACGAGGCCCCAAGTGGAGCATCAATAAGAACAATGGTCTGCCCAGTTGAAAGATAAGGCAAGAGCACATTTAAAGAGCGAGGATATAAGTTTGCAGCAGATCCAACAACAATAACGCTAGCACCCTGAAGTGCTTTTTCTACATCCTTAGTCACAACAGAAAAGCGCATAGCCACCCGTACACCAGCCACTCCAGGCACAACTTGCGGCCCATGGAGTTCGCACTCAGAAGGACAGTTGCCCTGAGGCAGCCAAAGTCTCACATTGTGTCCACCCAATGAGAGCATGACACCAAAGGCAAGACTAGCACTGTCATCACCTATGATGGCAATGTCGCTGTATGAGTAACTTCCCTGAACGCCTTGCGCTAAAACTGGCATTAAGACCATCCGTTGAACCACCAGACGAGAACCTTTCTTTGCCAAAGATTAGCCTCGACTCATCAAGAATAGCCTTCATGCGGTCACAAGACAACAAGTACAAAGATTCTTTAATACCGCCATTACCACCAATAGTAAAATTCATGTTGATGATCAAAGCAGGCATGTCCTGCAGGCCCACCAGTGGATATGCAATGGCAAGTATTTACTACGACGACGACGCCAATCTTGACCAGCTTCAAGATCTCAACATTGGTGTCATTGGTTATGGCAATCAAGGCAGAGCTCAAGCGCTTAATCTGCGCGACAGTGGCTTGACTGTTTGGGTAGGAACAAAAGAAGGAAAAGGAAGAACACATGCCTTAGCTGATGGCTTTCCAGCACACACTCCTGAGGAAGTAGCAGCAAATTGTGAGGTGCTAGCACTTCTTTTGCCAGACGAAGTACTTCCTTATGTCTATTCTGTGTCTGTTGAGCCATATTTAGAAGCTCATGATACGTTTGTCTTTGCTCATGGATTTACTGTGCGTCACAAAACCTTGCGCTTACCAGATGATGCTGATGTTGTCCTTGTAGCTCCAACTGGGCCAGGTCGACAACTTCGTAGCCTTTTCGAGGAATGCAAAGGATTGCCAGCACTCGTTGCTGTAGAACAAGATGCATCTGGCGTTGCTTGGCAACGCTGCTTGGCTTACGCTAAAGCAGTAGGTTGCACCAGGGCTGGTGTTATAGAGACAACCTTTGAAGAAGAGACAGTTACAGATTTGTTCTGTGAACAAGCTGTCTTATGTGGAGGTATGCCAGAGCTGATTAAGGCCAGTTTTGACATCTTAGTTGATAAAGGGTACCAGCCTGAACTTGCCTACATATCCTGCTTAAAGGAAGTAAAGCTCATTTGTGACCTTCTTTTTGAAAGGGGAATCCACGGAATGCGCAGTGCTATTTCCAATACAGCTAAGTTCGGGTCTGCCTTAGCAGGACCAGAAATCATTGATGCGTCTACCAGATATCGCCTGGCCAAGGTCTTACAAGCAATTGAGTCAGGCAAGTTTGCCAGACAGTTCATTGAAGAAGCAGCACAAGGCTCTCCCGCTGTCCACGAGCTCCTTTTAACTGAGCGCCACTCTCATTTGGCGCGCACAGGAGCTAAGTTGTCACAAAACATCAGATTTTAGGCACAATGATGTTATCTATAAGACGTACATCACCAAGTTTGGCAGCTACCAAAACAACCATTGGGTGCTTACACTCTGCAACTGGCTCTAGTGTTATTGCGTCACAGGCCTCTAAGTACTGCAGCGTCAGTCCTGGTACCTGTTCAAGCTTCCTGCGACCATCTGCAAGAGCTTCTTGTAGTGTCAAAGCCTTAGACGTTGCATTCTTGGACACGGTCAACAAAGTTTGATGCAGCACTGGCGCAACTGCACGCTCACCAGAATTTAAGTAAACATTTCTAGAACTCATGGCTAGCCCATCGCTTTCTCTAACTGTTGGAGAGGCAACAACTGCAACCGGCAGATCTAGATCAGCCACCATCCGGCGAACTACAACCAACTGCTGATAATCTTTCTCTCCAAAATAAGCATAATTTGGCTCAACTTGCCCAAAAAGCTTAGCTACGACAGTAGCTACCCCTTCAAAATGACCAGGGCGAAAGGCACCACACAAATGACCAGTAAGCTCGCCAGGAGGAACCACTCTAGTTAAGCTTGCTTGGCCGTTAGGATACATTTGCTCACAAGTAGGGTGAAATACAGCATGAACACCAGCCCTTACACACAACTCTAAATCCTTTTCAAACGGACGTGGGTATTTGTCAAAGTCCTCGCCTTTGACAAACTGAATAGGATTAACAAATATAGAAACCACAACATGGCTACATTCCTGCAAGGCCTTTTGTACAAGACTCATGTGACCTTGGTGCAGTGCTCCCATTGTTGGCACAAAACCAACAATGGGTTGCCTATCAAAATTGTCCTTGTAACGTAGCCGGCAACGCCATTGTCTTAGGTCTGCAATATTTTCAAAGACCTGAGTCTCTACTGTAGACTTCACAGTCAACTCCTAATGAGCTTAAACAGGGTCCGTTGTCAGATTACCCTAAAGAGTACAAGTTTCAATCTCTTTGCTGGAAAGATGAAGCTTTTTTGGGATAATGGCATTCAGATTGATTAACACAGCCTCAGGAAAGCCATGTGTTCATGAAAACAACTAGGAGCCTAGCTTGCACTAAGCAGCGTGTCTGGTTGCTGTTCATTGTCTTGTCTTCTTTACTTTTGGCAACCTTACCTGCATTTTCACTGGAAGGCATATCAGCTCAGAGCGTTGGTCTGTCTAGGACAGGCAACGCCAAAGATATAGCAGCAAGCATTGTTGCAGCTTACGGTGGACTAGAAAAACTAATGGCGGTGAAGGAGCAGCCGTTTTCAAGCCGTGGCAACGTAACAGTAACTTCAACCGTTTCACAAGCCTCAAACTCCTTTGAGTGTGACATTTTTGGCAAGGCAGACAAGCTAAGAATTGAAACAACTGTTATGGGTCAACCCATGATACTTGGCTTTGATGGAAAGAATTGCTGGACACAGTTTGGCGATTGGGTTTCACCTAGCACGGAGACAACCGCCAAGCACCTGGCCGAAGAATTAAGGCATGGGCTCAATCTCCTTCTTAAGATTTCAGATGCTAACTGCAAACTACAGGTGGTGGGAAAGAAACTCTGTCAGGGCAAGATGTGTGACGTGCTTAATGTCCTTGCTGAGGATGGCAAAACAACAACATTTTATGCTGATGAAGCCAGTCACCTGGTGCTTCGCAGTGAATACATGGGTACAGACAGTGAAAGGGGCATTCCAGCTATTCAGGCTATGGAATATGAGAACTATCAGTCAGTTGCTGGAACACCTACAGCTTTTAAGACAACTGAATACAGCCTCGCCAAGAAAACCTCACAGACACTGCTTTCAAAAATGGAGCTGGGGGTTTTGCTTGATGAGAAAATCTTTGAAATGCCAGCAGAATCAGAAGTAGCACAAGTTAAGACAAGCTCTGTCACTGTTCCTTTTGAGTACATAGGTAATGCCATTCTTGTTAAGGTACGCCTTAATGGCACAACTGACTATAAGTTTATTGTTGACACTGGAGCCAGTCAGACAGTTTTAGACAAGGCTGTTGCATCCTCAATGGGGCCTTATTCATCATCAAGCCTATCAATCACGGCTGGCTCAAAGGCAATACCCCTTAGCTACACAACATTACAAAGTCTCTCTGTTGGAGATGTTGTACTAAACAACATACCAGCACTGGTAAGTGATCTTTCTGCCTTTGTCAAAACACTTGGGGAACGACCAGCCGGGTTAATTGGTGCAAACATCCTGAGACGATTTCTTGTAACAATTGACTTTGCTGACAAAAAAATTGTTCTGTCTAATCCTAAGAATCCAATACTGCCACCCAATTCAACCGTCATACCTACCTTCCCCGGGTTTGGCTCTACAGCTTTA
>JACQVM010000402.1 GCA_016209785.1 Candidatus Melainabacteria bacterium
ACGCTCGGCTGCGGACGGCTCCTCGCAGTCCTTGCCTCGCTGTGCTTCGTTATCCAACGCTCCGTCGCCTTCATCCCTTGGCTCCTCCGCGCGATTACAACGCTATTACATTTGCGATCAGCTTCTTTGCTCTAATGCTTTTGATGTCGTTATCCTAGACTTAGGACAACAACAAAAGAGCCAGCTCTCTAACCAGATCTATACCAAACTACAAAATTCCTTGACTCGTTCAAAAGCAGCCCTTGTGGTGATACACGAAAGTATTGCCTCATTACCTGGTTGGGGCTGTCATGCCCGTTTAAGTTTTGAGTGGGGCACAACCATCAAGCATGAGCAAGGAATCAGTGGCATTGCCATAATCGTACCCACAATCAACTGTTCTGTTTGGAAAGATGGGTTATCGCAAACTACGGAGGTAACCCCTAATGTCCACGTCGCGAATCGCCTGTTTACACATCCGTCGGTTCCAGATCGCCGTACACCAAAATCATGAACCAGAACTCAAAGGGCAGCCCTTTGTAATTCTTACAGGCACCAGCAACTCGAGTTGCGCGCGTGTGTTTATGTGCTCACCTGAAGCAACCGATGTGTTCCCGGCAATGAAATTATCCGAAGCAAGAGCCGCTTGCGCCAACCTAATATGGAGGCAATACAATCCAGCCCTATATCTTAATGCTCATAACACATTGCTGCATGCCCTAATTGCTTGTTCGCACAAAGTATCAACCCAAAAAATAGGGATATTCTTGCTCGATGCTTCCGGGCTCCAATACTTGAGAGGTGAAGCCATATTGTGTCAACATGTTCTTAAAACATCCTCTCAATGTGGCTTTACCGATGGGTACATTGGTATCGCTGACAGTGCCTTCGCAGCCATAGTAGCAACTAGGTTTAAACATAAACAACAGCATATTGTACCCGCAGGTACCGATGCACCATTCCTGGCACCTCTGTCCATCCGACACTTGCCTTTACACCAAGACATTCAGGACTCCCTGCTAGAACTGGGAATCAAATCCATGGGACAGCTAACACGTCTTCCCATTACCTCCATAACAGAGCGCTTCGGGCAGGAGGGAGCACTTGCTCACGCGCTTGCCCAAGGGAAAGATCAACGCCAACCACAAACACTGCCGCCCCAAAAGAAGTTCTGTTGTAGTGCAGAATTGGGAGCCCCAGTGGATTCACTAACTGAAACCATATTCCTTCTCAAGCCAATGTTGAATCAGTTAATGACAGAACTTCGACAAGAAGGCCTTTCGGCTGACGAGCTTTTGTTGTCTTTCTATAACGATGATGACAAGCTGGATGAACATCCCATAAGGCTCATCCATCCCTCAACTAATCCTAAGTTTCTACTTGAATTGGTGCAGCTATCACTAGAGTCTCAACCACTCAAGCGCGAATTTACTAGTCTTGAGCTTTCAATCTCTAGATTTTCTAAAGCAGCATATGAGCAATTACATATAAGCGCTCCGGCTACTTCGCAGCCTCCGCGCGTAAAGACGCTTGGCGGCCACCGCCTCCTCGGCGCTGTTGCCTCGCTGGATGCTGTGACTCAATCTCCGGCTACTTCGCAGCCTAATGAAATAGTCTCTGATTCTTTGCTGTTACTGGTGCAACGTTTGACGACACGTTGTGAAGCCAATGCTCTGATACATCCAGTATCCAACGATCAATATCTTCCTGATGATGCAGGCATCTGGATCCCTGTACTGCAACATTCGCCTGCATCCCCCATATTGCCTGTTGCCACCAATTACATCAAATCCTATAGTGGTTACACCCACATCCCCAATGGTCTTGTCTTACGAAAAAATCAGTTTCCATTGCCAGTTTTAGTAAGATTGCATGACTCGTCACCTACAGCCATTGCCTATCACAAACAGTGGCATCAAATTAAACTCGCCACCACCCCAGAGTGCTTGTCCGGACTCTGGTGGGATCACCCAACAAACAAATCTTATTATCTAGCTCTTGTTGAGCCCAAGCACAGATATTCCACCAGTACACATAGCAGCTCAAGTGATTGGCTAATACTTCTAGTCAACAACCATCAGAATCACCATTGGTTTATCGAGGGTTTTTTTGATTAATTATCTCCATGAAATACAGCGAGTTACATTGCCACTCCTCCTTTTCATTACTAGATGGTGCCTCCAACCCAGAAGAGTTGGTACTACGTGCCAAACAAATTGGTTTAAGTGCTCTGGCTCTTACAGATCACAATGATCTTGGCGGCATTGTTCGATTTGCTCAAGCAGCCAAAGAAGTTTCACTTGATGCCATTATTGGAGCAGAAGTGACTTTAGACGATGACTCACATCTGACGCTGCTGGTAGAAAATGCAGAAGGCTACAAGAATCTATGTCATCTTATTACTCAAGCACGCTGCAGTTGCCCACGAGGACAACCACGCGTATCCTATACAAATCTGATATCACATGCATCAGGACTGGTAGCACTGTCTGGCTGTCCTCACGGCAGGATACCTTCCAGCCTTGCGCGTGGACAAGTTGACGAAGCACACAGGTTCTGTCGACAGTTGTTAGAGTGTTTCAATAACAATTTTTTCCTTGAATTATGGAATCACCATCTAGCTCAAGAGACAATCATAGCTCGGCAAATGCTAGAACTTTGCCGGTCTTATTCCATACCATGGGTAGTTACCAACAACGTGCACTACGCTACCCCAAACAAAAGGATTATTCATGACGTGCTTACCTGCCTGCGTCACGAAGTAACCTTACAAACCGCAGGGCGTCGACTCCGCCCGAATGCTCATTGGTATATGAAATCATCCAAGGAAATTGCTTATCTGTGGCGACATACTCCTGAAGGTGTAACCAATACACAACTGGTGGCAGAACGCTGTCAGTTTCGTCTTGGTTTACTTAAACCATCTTTGCCATCTTTTCCACTGCCAACGACCACCACCCACAACAATCCCACAACAAACCACAATGACTTGCTTGCACAACTAGTCTGGGAAGGAGCAGCAAAACGCTATCCAAATCTTACCGAAAAACATATCAACCAAATCAAGCACGAACTTGAGCTGATTGCACATCTCAATCTTGTCCCATATTTCTTAATCATGTGGGATATTGTGCGTTTTGCCAAATCTCAGAATATCGCAGTCCAAGGGCGAGGTTCTGCGGCTAACTCCGTAGTTTGTTATTGTCTTGCAATTACTGCAGTAGATCCTGTAGAAATGGATTTTTTATTTGAAAGGTTCTTATCCGAAGGACGAACTGAACCACCAGACATTGATCTTGACATTGCACATCAAGAACGTGAAAAAGTGCTGCAGTATGTCTATGATAAATATGGACGCGAGCATGCTGCTATGGTCTGCGAGATTATTACCTATCGTGGTCCTTCAGCAGTACGAGATGCAGCTAAAGTATTGGGCTTCTCACAAGAACAAACCAACAGGCTAGTTGCCAAATCTCACTTCCACGAAGCTATAGAGGCAGCGCAAACATTAGCCAATGGTGCAGCCCACCAAGCTGGGCTTGATCTCCAGGACAAACGTGTCCAGCTTCTTATTAAGGTAGTGGCAGGTTTAAATCAACTGCCTCGCCACCGCTCTATCCATGTAGGCGGATTCGTGCTGTCAGGCGAGCCGCTTGGAGAAATGGTGCCCATTGAGCCAGCATCCATGAAAGGTCGCACCATTATTCAATGGGATAAAGATGATCTTGATTTTGTTGGATTGATCAAAATTGACCTTTTAGGTCTTGGGATGCTCACAGTTATTCAAGAAGTCGTAAAGTTAGTCAAAAAACACCGTGGCATAGAAATTGATCTTGCTCGTTTAGATATGAACGATCTAACTGTTTACACAATGCTTGCTCAGGCAGACACAATTGGAGTCTTTCAAGTTGAATCCCGAGCACAAATGAACATTTTGCCCAAGCTACGTCCACAGTGCTTTTATGACATCGTAATTTCAATTGCGCTTGTAAGGCCTGGCCCAATTCAAGGC
>JACQVM010000403.1 GCA_016209785.1 Candidatus Melainabacteria bacterium
GATATTGAAAATTGCTTTGCCATTATAAAAGCCAATGTAAAAGATGCGACTGATAGATAAATCTTTCCCTCTCTCCATGTAAGTAAAATTAGCCTGCCCTTCAGGCAGTTCGCTTTTGTAGAGAGCTAGAAACTCTAATTTCTTGGAGGTGCGGTTAGCCAACGGTACAACGGATTCGTTAATCGCAAAACTTGTAACACTAGTGATGATGCCAAATACAAGTGGTGCTACCATTATGCGATAAAAGCTGACACCGCTGGTACGCAGAGCAATGATTTCTGAGTCACCACTTAAGCGGTTAAAAACTAACAGTGTTCCTAGAAGTACCCCGATAGGGATGGTCATAACAATGATTTCTGGCAAATGCAACCCAAGAATCATGAGTGCCATATTGAACGGCACACCAGATTTCATGATGAGGTTAAAGATTGTTTTCAGTTGGTCTGCACCAAACCACACACCAGTAACAATACCAATGCCAAACAAGAGAGGCTGCCAGAATTCATTGGCAATGTAGCGGTCAAGTAGCTTGATACCTATCGTCATAAAGTGAAGTCCTCACCTAGATACTGTTTACGAGCAACCGGGCTTGTCGCAACTTCTTTGGATGTGCCTGCCACCAAAATCTTGCCTTGATCAATTAAATATGCACGATCAGTAATCTTAAGTGTTGCCCGCGGATTGTGGTCTGTCAGCAGGACTCCTAACCCCCAATCATCTCTTAAACGCCTTATGAGTCCTTGGATGTCTGCAATAGAAATTGGATCAATGCCTGTAAAAGGTTCATCCAACAGAATAAACCGTGGCTCAATGGCTAGACACCGGGCTATCTCTAAGCGTCGGCGTTCGCCGCCCGATAACTGGACAGCCATTACCTGCTCTAGATGATCAAGACCAAACTGCGCCAAAAGAAGTCTAATCTGTTCTTGCTGTTGCCTACGGGGGATGCCTCGTAGCTCAAGGATAAGCTTGAGGTTGTCTTCTACAGATAGCTTACGGAACACAGATGCTTCTTGGGGAAGATAACCAATTCCTAACCGACACCGCAAATGAACAGGCAGTCTGGTTAAATCAGTATTCTCCAGCAATATGCGTCCCTTCTCTGGCTTTACTAGTCCCAACACCATATCAAATGAAGTGGTCTTACCAGCTCCATTGCGACCTAAAAGTCCAACAACCTCTCCCGCGCCTACATACAAGCTAACATTATCGACAACTCGTCGTCCGTTATAGCTCTTTTGAATATGCTCAATCACAAGAGTCATTGGGTAGCCTCAATTTTGCTTGCTGCCATGGTGCTAGCTCTACCAGCCAAACGACTATCTGAATAACCAGGGCCAGCAGGACGTCGCTGCCCTGGTCCCTGCAAAATAATAGCTTTTGTATTACCCTCAGCCAAAACTTTCTTGTCGGCAACGGTAAGAGTAATCCGATCGGCAATCCAGCGCCTTCCAGGCTGTGAAACTTGAGAGCGACCATGAAAAACTACCTTTTCTGCCTTGCCTTCGTCATTGCGCACCACAACTACCTTTGGACCCATGCCAACTGTATCTTGATAATAAATCCGTACATTCCCATCAGCTGCTAAACGCCCAGATTCCTTACTGTAGTCCTGACTATCTGAAGTTATGACAATGGGATCTTCTTGGTTGTTCTTTTGGCCATCGAACTGATAAGCTGTGACTTCTTGGAAATTTTGGTTGGCAGGGCTAAGGCTAGCGTTCCTTTTTTTTTGTCCATCGGCCTTCTGAATTACTTGTGATTTGACATGCCCTGATGCCTGTAAACGTTTAGTAATGAGTGAATAAGTAATGGTATCAGCCGACGTCCTGTTCTGGTTTTGTGTTGCTGTAACATGACCAGTAAATATAGCTGTCTCAGGCTTTTTGTTGGTTCCATACACAAGCCGCAGTTTGTCTGCAGACACTGCTATATCTTGGTGCTTAACCCTCACATGTCCTGTTGCTTCAAACTTATCAGTGGTCTTCTCATATTCCTGTCTGTCAGAGTCAGTAATGATTTTTTCGGAGGCACTCTGGGTAGACACAACCTCAGAGTGTGCATTTCCTTCTGCCAGGACCTTCTGATTGGCAATTTCAAAGACAATGGTATCAGCGTCAATAGAACTCTTGTCCTGAACTAATTTGGGATGTCCTGTAAACACAGCTCTCTGCGGGCTTCCTTGAGCATCTCGATATAACGTAGCCACGGGTGCCACTATCACACTATCCTTGTAAGTAACATGTACGTTTCCTCGAGCTATCACCTGCTCTCCAGCAAATTCTTGCTCATTAGCTTGAATGTCAATTGGACCCGATATTTCAGGTGCCGATGAACCCTGCGCAAGTACAGCCTGTCCCAACATTACAGCAAGCAGCAGCATTGACAGGGTTAATTTCAGCTTGATTAAGTATGTCCTGGTGAACACGTCAACCTACTTTTTTGTGTTACTTAACAACAATCTCTGCATGGGTGTTACCCACAATTCTAAGATTCCCCAACTCGGAACCATCTATAGTTCCAGAAGCAGAAAGTCCTGTCACCTTGGCTACCTCAGGCCACACGATGTTAACACCACCTGATGCTACAAACTGATTTTTTTTCGTTAATTCCACAACTTTAGCACTCAGTCTGGACTTACCAGCTTCACCTTCTGCTAGTACAGGGTTGTCTTCAGAGCCCGACAACTTAACATAGCGATTTGTCTCGTTAGCTAGTCCTTGAGGAGCATGAAGGCACATTTTTACGGTTGGACCATCAAAGTACTCAACCTTTACCTCCTTAAGCATTACTCCTTGATTAGACTGGTCAGCAGTCCCTTCTGAGGCCAATAGTTGCCACCGAATATGATTACTATCGTCGACTTCCTTGAGCTCATAATTGCTAACAGTAACTTGGTTTGCCGTAGGATTGGCTTGTTGCTCTTCCTTGAACTTCTTAACCTCCACAGTAGCCTGGTGCTGCGAGTAAACAAATGCCCAGACAATTACAATAGGAATTATCAACGCCAGCACGAGCTTAAGGGTTCCTCGATTGAAGATCGTCGACACAAACAACATCTGTGTGCTTCTTGCTCCTATTTCCCAATAGCTCTTAAGGCAATGGCTCTAGATATATTATTCAAACATTCCTTAAGA
>JACQVM010000409.1 GCA_016209785.1 Candidatus Melainabacteria bacterium
AGGTAAGCTTTACACTGACCCAAATGCACCTCTTACCGACAGGGGGTTGAAACAAGCTTATGCACTAGCACAGTGGCTCCCTGCTGTGGGGCCGCATCTTTTGCTGACGAGCTCGTCAAAACGGGTACGTTCCACAGCAGATCTCATAGCTCAAGCACTGTGTGTGGAGCCAATAGTGATAGAAGGGCTAGATGAGTGGTATGTTGGTGACTGGGAAGGCAAGACATATCTGGAGATCAAAAAGTCTCAACCCGAGCTGTATAGCTGCTGGTCTGCTAACCCAATTGACAATGCACCTCCAGGTGGTGAGTCGATTGCACAATTGTGTCGGCGGACGGAAAGGAAAGTCCAAGAGCTGCTTGTAAGTTATGAAGGAAGCCGTTTGATATTAGTTACGCACGCTGGTGTAATTCGCGGAATTCTAGTTTATGCTCTGGGTATTCCTGTTGCCAATTTCTGGCGTATGAGCATACCTGCTGGCTCAATTACTAGAGTGGATTTTAGTAACAACTTTGCAACCTTGCGGTTTGCTTGCTTGCAACCAGGCAACGACATTGCAGCGCTTGAGTGATGTTGTACTACTTAGTGGATCCTTCGGGAGAACTTCCTGTCTGTTGTTCTTGAGCTCCTGCGGGACCACGTTGCATCAACTGAACAAGGCGTTGTTTTTGCTCAGGTCTCAAGAGGCTGCGGATTTTAAGCGTAAGTTTCATTCTTTCATTGGCCATCTCAGATTGCAACTTGTTGAGCTCATCTTGTTTGGACAATACAGTCTTCTCATCTGGCTCAGGCTGTAACGTAAGCTGACGGATATCGCGCATTAGTCCTAATATGGACTGTGCACGGGTTCGAGCCGCTTCTTCGAAGTTCTTGATGGCTTGACGGATCATGGCAAGCTGTCCCTCCTCAGCGCCAGCAGCTCTGTAGATGGCTGCCGGATCTCTTGGCTGCGGGGGCTCGTTTCCAGGCTGTCCTTGGGCACGCACCAGATGTGGTGACATAAGTGGTAAGGCAACTAAGGCCAATGAAACAATTGCTACCTTAGAGTTGCATGCCATATGAAGACCTCCTGTTGTGGTTGCTAGCCAATCTACTTTTATGTTCCAGCTAAGTTACCAAGGCTAATATATCCTCTTTGAGACCTCAAGGGGCGTTCTCAAAGTAAATAAATGACGCTTGTGCAAGAGATATGTTCCTAGTCTATGCCGCAATGGATAAATGGTGCCCAACTGTGTATAGATTGTCCTTCCTGCAGTGCTTGCTTCTGGGCTTGTTGAAGGGCGTAAGCGATGGAGAGCTCTCCTGCTTGCCAGGCATTGTGAAAGTCTTGCATTAATCTTGCCGTGGAGCGATCGGCTACTTCCCACAAGCTTAAGACAAGGTTAGGCATACCAGCGTACATAAGTGCTCGAGCAAGGCCAATGAGTTCGCCTCCGGCGGTGACCACATTGACGCCTGTCTGGCAGGCTGACAAAACCAGGAGCTTGCCACAATGGGTTCTTAAGGAATTACCCTGCAGAATAGAAGCTGCTGAGAGGATGCTGCCATCAGAAAGAACAAGCCCAGATGAGAGGGGCTCTTCTGGATTAAAAACTGCGTGCCCAGCAAAATGGACAATAGGATATTGGCCAAAAAATTCCGCCAATGACACCTGTACTTCCTGGTTGGTAAGGAGTTTTGCTGCCTGTGAGTGCTTAAGCCCTAGATTAAAGACTGTTTGTGCTTCCTCTTGTGCGTAAGCAAGGTCTTCAAGCCCCGAGGCAGAACGTACGTGCGTGCTCTGGCTAAGTTGGGACTGACGTGTTCGCGAGTAGTCGCTGATAGCTGACACCAAGTAGCCCTGAGGTAAGAGCGTCTGTTTTGTAGCCAGGGTGAGAGACGACAAAATGGGGATGAGGCTGGTTGTTGGCAGGTAACTGAGGGCATACCGTTCGATGAGAAATTCACTGCCGTTGTGCAGAGCGCTAAATGGTAACCGATGAAGGCTGCCATGTGGGATTAGGATAAGTCTGTCAATGTGTTTAGGCAGTTGCGAGACCAGTGGTGCCAACAGAAAGTTATAGAGCCTTCTGGAAAGACTGACCGGAATTTCCCAGCCTTGGGTAACCGACATCTCAAGAAAGTCTGCTAAATCAGTCTCAAGAGTTTCTAAGGCAGTGGGGTCAGAAACTGCATGAACAAGTGGTTGCTTGCTTGTGTTCCAAAATGCTGCGCCTAACAATAGCTCGTGAGTCAGGTAATACTCCAAGATGGCAGTATTGCTTAGCAAGATTGGAGTGGCTTGGTTAGTTTGCGATGGGTTGGGCCACAAGTCCTTTAACTCATGAAATTTAAGAGCATCTACAGTGATGAGGGTTGCATAGTTTGGATGGCGGCGTTTTAGTTGGTCTATGGTTTGGCGCCAATCGCTGTATAGCTTACGTATGTTTGCAGGAGAAAGTGTTTTGCCACGTAAGGTGCCAGTGTCATCAACTTGAGAGCCTAGCCAGAACAGTTTTTCCAGGCGAGCAATTTGATTGCGCAGTTGAGATTCACGGGCAATAAGTTTTTTTAGTGATTGGTCAGACGATTCGCTGAGCTCAGATATATCAATAGGTGAGTTGCTTAAAAGATCTAGGATGGCCCTTGATTTAGCACGCCCTATGTATTCTAGTGCTTCTATGCGCTTACCCATGGTCAAGCATATTTGCACCATGTTCTGATAGAGCTCGTGTCCGCGGACAGCAAAGCTAGTTTTTAAATCATCTGATTTGATCCGGGCACGTTGTTCATCAAACAGGGCAATAGCCCGCTCCAGGAAACCAAAGGCTGGAGGCATCTGTCCTAGCTTTTGGTAGGCTTTTGCTAAATTGGCTAGATAAATCCGTTGGCCTTGATGATCTATAAGCGATTCGCTGATTGCAAGAGCTTCCTCGTACAAAGGCAAAGCAGAATGGACCTGTCCGGCTAGCACATGGCAGTCTGCCAAGCTGTCTAAATGAGCTGCCTCAGAGTGTCTGTCTTTTAAAGCTCTGGCGTGAGCTAAGGCTTGCTCACACGCTTTAAATGCTGCGTCTAGGTTACCTAGCTTACGGTAAACGTTGCCTAGGTTGCCCATCAAGATACCCTCACGGGTATCATCTGTGGACTGCTGACAAAGGTTAAGGGCTTGTTCATAGCAGTCGGCTGCTTGTAAGTATTGACCTTGCTCGTAAAATGTATTGCCTTGGCTGCCTAATAGGATGGACTGCTGGGCTGTATTGTGGCTGTCTTGTGCTTCCTTGAATGCTACTTGATAAAGCTCCAAGGCTTCTTCAAATTGCCCTAGCTCTGCTAGTGATTGGCCAAGACTGCCTAGCCAAACTACCCGGTTGAGACTGGATGAATTAAATTCGAGTGCTTGACGGAAACACTCACATGCTGGTTCTATCCAGCCTTGTTCTAGGTAAAGCAAGCCTAGATTGCCAAAGGCCATTTCAGAGGCTAAAGGGTCCTGACAATCAAGCGAAGCTTCCAAAGCACGCAAAAAATGTTGCAGTGCCTTCTCGGTTTGACCAGCATGCTGCTCTTGTTCAGCCAGCATAAGCTGGGCGTGGGCCTCAATTTTACTTAAGCCCTCCTTGCTAGCTATGTCTACACATGCTTCCAAGTCCTGCTTGGCTTGCATGAGACATCCTTGATGGTGTCTGGATAACCCAAGGAAACTTAAGAAGACTGCTTCTGCCTGTCGGTCAGCTAGGCGGCGAGCTAACTCTAGCGCCTTAAGATAAGCTTTTTCTGCTTGAACAAAATCAGAGCGTTGAATGGCTTGCCAGCCGGACTGCCCTAAACGTTGCATAACTAAATTATTGCTTTTCTGAGACTTATCCCCCATCGTAACCTCGGGTGTTTTGCCTTAAGCATGGCAATTGTCTGCTCTAGTTTAAGAATATCTATCCACATAACAATGTTTTTTGACAATCCTTGCCCCTGGGAGCTTTGAGCTTACGCAAAGGTATATGGGCATAGGGACTTAAAACATGGAGAGGCGATAGTTTTTGTCGTAAGACGGATAGACAAGTACTGCTGCTTGGTATGCCGATCTAGCCCTTGTCTGCGAAATTGATGCTACAGAAAGCCCAGACCTCTTGTCTTGACGTAAATGCTGGCTTACTTGGTACTTAATGGGAGCATACTGGTTATTGGTTGGAGATTGCTTTAGCCCAATGTGGCTGTTGAACCTAGCCTTGGGTAGTGAGCTTAAGGACACCTTTGAGTGCCATGAGCCAAAGTAAGCTGGAGGTGCGTTAATGTGCTTGTTGGGTCCTCGGTGCATCAAATCCTTGATGGCATCCTCTGGCAGCAAACTTAAAGGAAATGGAGGTGGTCCAGGATCATGGTGTGGTTGAGCCTCGGTCATGCTTGTCATGGGCAGCTCAACTTGCTCTTGTGTGCCTGAAATGTCTTGATATTGGGTAAATTTCCCTGGACGATTAAGCTTAACCAGCTCATCTAAAAGTAATTGCTCATCGGGACTTAAAACTGGTGCCTGAACTAACAGTGCCCCAGCTTGCGATAAGACCTGTTCCACGGGACGACTTGTTGGCTCAATTGAGGATGTGGCAGTGTTAGGAACTGTCTTTGACACAGTTGTTCTTGGGGGTTCTGGGATAGCTGGAATGGGAGCATGGAGGCTAGACATTGCTGAAACTTGCCCGGGCAAAGTTGGTTGTTGGGCAGGAAACTGGCTTTTGACAAACTTAGCTTGGCACATTTTATGAGCTGGTTCACTTTGGGGTAGCCTTGGCTCGCTGGCAAAGGAATAAGTCGATACCAGTCCCGATAAGACCGAGCTGTTGTTAAGTTGTCCCGTATAAGGGGCATAGGCTGTCTTGGCTGGTGGGCAGGAGTCTAATCTAGCCTGTTGAGCTACCAGATATGTCTCTAGGTCCTTTTGCCTTACAAGAGGACGGTTAGGTACAAAGCTTCTTAGCTTTACGGTTTTTGTTTTCTTCGGCACACTAGGGATTGACATGGACAATTTGCAGGTTGAAGCTGAGCCTATGGTTTCCATGGCCTTTAGGTTGCGCCTTAACCAATCTGCCTTGTCCGAAACTGTCTGCTCGCCTGCTTGAGCTAGCTGAGGCATAGCGGCTACGATGTTAATGCTAAGAAGAAGGGCTGAGAGTTTCATGGGGTGTAGAAAACCAAGCAGCTTGCACGCCAATCGACAACCAGCAAGCAACCTTGTTAAGATGGCTTAATTTCACAGTTTGCTGCTTGTCTAAATTACCAAGAGTCTAGACCGGGTACCAGAAAGTGTCACTGGGAGAACTACGCAGGACAATTGCGACTAGCAAGGATTAGGACAAGTAAGTGGGGGATTTCCCAAGGCAAATCATAGTATTATCGACATAGGGTTGTCTTAAGTGGTCCTTGAGGAATGCTATTAGCAAGACCGGTTAAGGATAGCTGGCTGTTTAGCACATCACAGAAGTCTTTTTATGGGCTGGCTGTAATGCTGCTAGTGTTTTGTCTTGTTTGGGTTGGTCAGTCTTGCTGGTCAAAAAAGCTGGGAAATACCAAAGAGTCCGTTGCCTGTGCGACCTTTAGTCCTTACCCGCCCATGGTTCATCCGGTGCGCATAGGATTAGCTTCTAAGGCACCATTGGTGCGTCTGGCTGTGTGGAGTCAGGGGGCACTGTTTGTAGATGGTCGTCCTGTCTTGCCCCTTAATCCAGGAGTTGTCTATGTAGCTGCCAACGGACGGTTGTCTCAGCTGGGGTCAGATCGGTCCTATCCTATACCTTCTGCCAAGCGATCTCATGTGGCAGCTTCTGATTATCGTGTTTGGGCTAACAATCGTTGGTATCGGGGCTCGATAGAACTAATTAGCTTTGGTTCTGCCGTAACTGTAATTAACCTATTGGACCTGGAGGAGTACCTTTTAGGGGTTGTGCCTTCTGAAATGCCAGCCAGTTGGCATCTGGAGGCGCTCAAAGTACAGGCTGTGGCTGCACGTAGTTATGCTTCAGCACATTTAGGACGTGGCTCAAAGTGGTTGGCCAGTGAAGGCTACGACCTGGTTCCAGATGTACGGGATCAAGCTTATAAGGGGTTAGCTGCAGAAGCTCCTTCTACCTTTTATGCAGTGCAGCAGACTCGAGGGCTTATTTTAAAAGACTCAGGAAAGGTCAAAGCAGGTTTTTATAGGGCTTGGGTGGGTGATGCTTTTGAAAACTTGAACATTCGTAAGTCATCAATTCCTGCTGGTTATTTGGAGAAGATTACCGGTGTACCAAAAATTGTTGGTGTTACGGTTAAGCAGTGGGATACAAAAGGAAATGCTGCAAGCATTCAAGTCATGGGAGAAAAGAAGAGC
>JACQVM010000407.1 GCA_016209785.1 Candidatus Melainabacteria bacterium
CGCAATCCACATCTTGGGCTAGTTTCGTTAAGATTTCAGGTGTTGTCCTTGGATTTTCAGCAACTCGCCGGCGGATGTTTGTCAGCTCGTCTTCTGCTAGGCTGGCCAGGACTTGTTTTGGTGTATTAGGATTTCCTGCTACCACACGTCGGACATGATAAATGTCAAATTCACGATTGGACGGATGAGGAGATGGTGCTTGGGATGTAAATTCGTAATCTGTATAACTGTCTGGCAAATTTCCTATGATGCGATGACCATCTCTTTCAGGCATTTATCCAACTCCTGTATATGTGCGACAAAGCAATGACAAGACCACCTACAGTCTTTTACCCATCTTCGAGCCGATCAAATCTCCTGACAGGAACAATTAATAAATACGTGATGGACAGAGGATTTTGAGCTGCTGGTGCTTGTGGATGCCTGTGGAGTAGTGTGTTCATGGGGGTTTCCCCCCTGAAAGCTTGATTTGGAAAAAACAAAATTGACTTTGCACTTGCGGTTGGCAAGAGTGTAAAGTTATGATAAGCAAGCATGATTTTGATTTTAGCTTTTAAGACCTAACAGTGACATCTAGATAAGGTTGATGATGTTAGAGACCAGCCAAGCAATAAATAGCCAAGAGGATACCACTTATCTGGAGGTTCTGTCTATGAACGATCAAGACGGCTGGGTTGTGAGCTTACCGCCTGCTTTGAAGCTGTATCAAAGGGAGCTGGAAGAGTTGCTTGGAAAGGTTTTTGCAGGCAGGACATATCTGCCAGCAAACCTAGCCTTAGCGCAGCAAATGTCACTTAATTGGTGTGTATCAAAATGTCGCGAAGTGGGTATTTCTTTTGAGGAAAGCTGGCTTATCCCAGGTTCAAAGATGTAACCATTTCCCCCATTTGGGGGATAGCATAGTTACAGCATCATATAGAATGCTTTATATGGGGGTGGCGGTGCTGGAATTTGTTATGGAAACCCATAGCTGAAAAAGGTTGGCGGCTAGGTTTGTTGTGGCAATATGTCCACCTAAATAAGTCTAGGCATAAAACTGTTTAAGTGGAGTTAAGAATAACAAGACAGATCTGTCTAGTAGGTTATGGCAGATACTAACTGTAATTTTGTTAATTACTAGCTTCAAGACACGAGATGGAAGTAAGCCTACGTGGATACTGACATTCACAGTGCAGTTGAGCATTTGGCAACCTCGATAGAGTTGCAACTAGCTGCGTTGCTTTCTCACGAGCTAAGAACACCACTTTATGCTATTCGCCATGCAGTAACAAACATAATTGCCCATGAGTCACTTACTGCTGATGAGCTGTCTAAACTGTTGCAGATACTTGATCGCAACACAGATCGCATGATCAATATTGTTGAAAAATGTCTTTTGCTTGTGAACATAAGAAAGGACTCTAATAAAGAGTGTCAGGAGCAAATGACAAAACCCATCAATGTTCAGGAATTAATTGAGCGGACAGTTCAATCCTTTGAAGCAGCACCAGGCGACAAACCAGGCACTATATCTGTCAGCATAAGCAACAACATTCCTGAGTGGTTGATGGTCTGTGGAGATAGCTTCTTATTGGAGCAGGCATTGGCCAATTTAATTGCTAATGCTTTTCAGTATGGCTCTAATGGTGATGCTCATCAGGAGCCTTTTGTTGAATTGTATGTCTCCATGAACGAAGATAGTTTAGTTTCTGTAGAAGTTACTGATCATGGTCCAGGTATTCCGTATGCTGAGCAAGCTCAACTCTTTAAGCCTTTCTATCGTGCGCCTACACTTCGCCATAAGCGGCCAGGTGGCTTGGGCTTAGGTCTTGCTCTTGTACGTTTAGTGATAGAATCCGTAGGTGGTAAAGTTGGATTTCATTCCACGCCAGGATTAGGTTCAACTTTTTGGTTTTCTTTTCCTACCAACGGAGTTCCGAATGGCTGAGATCTTAATTGTAGAAGATGAGCCAGATCAGGCAGAGCTCATTGCTTTCTCGTTAAGAAAAGCCAACTATGTAACTCGTATTGCTTCCAATGGTCAGGAGGCACTGGACTCACTGGCAAAACAACAACCAGACTTGGTTGTTTTAGATAGATTGTTGCCAGATATTGATGGCTATGAGCTGTGTAAGAGAATTTCTCAGGACTACAGAATACCTATACTTATTTTGACTGCCTGTAAGACTTCAGACAAAGATATTGTGCAAGCACTCTCTATTGGCGCTCAGGATTATGTGCAGAAATCTCATAGTCACAGTGAGCTAGTTGCCCGCATTAAGGTAATTCTTGAGAGAAACAAATCGCCAGTGAGAAACATACGGCTAAAAGATGTTACTTTGTGGCTAGACTTAAGCAAACAAAGAGCTTTTTTAGGAAAAGAAGAGCTGCTGCTAACTCCTACAGAGTGGAGGCTCTTGTTGTGCCTTACTAAGGCTCCAGGCATTACGGTCAGCCACAAGGAGCTAATGTGGGATGTTTGGGAGCAGTCTTTTGTAGACGTGGATCTTATTAAGGTGCATATAAGTAGACTGCGCCAAAAGTTACAAAACGCCGGTTGTCGTGAGCAGGTGGTGCGTGCAGTGTATGGTAAAGGGTATTGTTTTGGGTCTTTAGTGAGATCAGCAAAGCAACCAGAAGTTGTATCGTCTCAAAGAACTTAGTACCCTCAATTGCTAACACTTATGGAATAGTTACGAAGGTGGAACATATATTTTGCAAGTGTAGCTTGTGTGCAACCACAAGCAAGGGGTTTTCTGAAACAATTTGAATGTGGTATGCATCAGTTGTGTATTGGGGGACCTCGGCAGAAGCCGACAGGATAGTCGTGTGCCTGTACGAGCTACACTTTCCACACTGGTTATTGCATTCATGAAGTAGCATCTTGTGCTTCTTCTTTTGGTTGGGCGGTCTGTTGCCAGGGTAACGCGGTGGGGGAGAAGTCTGGCTGAGTCTTATTGACAGGTCTAAGTAGTAAACCTGCAGAAGTATTTGGTTTGCATGCCTTCAGGTTGTATTGGCAGTGCAACCATAGGTGGTGTAGATGTGCTTTGGCAACATATCGTTAAAGTGACTGGTACTAAAGGAGATTAAGACATGGTAGAAAAAACCAACTCATCGTCCAGCCTAGCAGAGGTCATTGACCGCTTGCTGGACAAGGGCATCGTAATTGATGCTTGGGCTCGAGTATCCTTGGTAGGAATTGAGCTTCTGGCAATTGAGGCTAGGGTAGTGATCGCG
>JACQVM010000408.1 GCA_016209785.1 Candidatus Melainabacteria bacterium
GCATAAGAGCGGGCAGCAATGGCTTGAGCCTTCAAAGCTTCTCTGGGCCAATTGCTAGGCATTTCTGAAGGCAAGACCGACAACAAGTAATCTTCTAGATTCAGGATGTTGATTATTACGAAGGAGTTGTTGGGTGCTGGCTTGACCCATAGTCTGCCTCGGTAAGGTATGTTGTTTACTGTAACAAACCCATCAAGCCTTTCCGGAGTAACAAAATAACCACTTACTGTTGCATTCCAAGCAAGTGGTAAGCCACGCGTATTAACACTGCGATTCGGTTTAGGTTGACTCTGTATTAGATAGCTGACCTCAATTAGTGGTGTCTCTGCCTTGCATCTTTGCAAGCGCTCCGTCGGCTGCGGATTCGTCAAGATCCCCTCCGGCTGCTCGTTCCTCGCTACCTCCACTAACCGCCTCCTCCGCGCGTAAAGACGCTCGCCGGACGAGGGCTCCTCGCCGCTCGTTGGCTCTTCTGTCGTCATGTCTTCCTGAAAGCAAGCCAAGCCAACTGGACCTAATGAAAAAGTCCATTTAGATGCTGCAGGGAGATGAGCAACCACCTCTTCGGTAAAAGCTTGACAAACGATGGCCCCACACGGAGCTGCTACAACTACTGCATTGGTTGCCTCCCCGATGAGCACCCGAATAGACACACCTTTATCCTGTTGCTGGCATTCAACTTGGTTCGTGCACGTGTCAGGACTGCCGAGACTTTGATTGCCTGGCTTCTCCATGGTGCCAGCCGGCACCGGTCCAGCACAGATAAACAACACCATAGCCAGTATGGAGAAAACTCTAGGATAGGTTGCCCGCTTCCAAAGATTATCAAAACCTGTCCAACTTAAACAACGATTGACTCGTAGTCCTTTAAAGCTTGTAGACTCAAGGCGCGATGCATCTGCCCAAGGGGTCATCTTCTTAGAGTGATATGCACACTTGGTGTCTACCTCCATGAAAGCATATACGGCTGCCAGACAAGCAGCAACCTCTGCTTGATCGTCTCCATTGTAGATTTGTGGTTTGGGGCTAGGTTGCATGAACAGAATTATAAGTCGTGTCTGACTTTTCTCAAGTGAAACCATAATATTCTCCAGGAGCCCTGGCACGCTGTGACACTACCTGCAGTATCAGCTCTACCGTGCCACAGCTTTATCCCTTGAGGGCTTCTGCACCGCCTACAATTTCCAAAAGCTCTTGGGTAATGGAGGCTTGTCGTGCCTTGTTGTATATCAGGGTAAGTGTATTTATTAAATCTCTAGCATTGTTGGAAGCGTTAGTCATCGCATTCATGCGTGCAGCAAGCTCTGACGCCGAAGCTTCTAAAAGTGCCTGAAAAATTACGTTCTCAATATATTTCGGGAGCAATTCACGTTCAAGAACTTCTTGAATGCTCGGCTCAAACAATTTTTGTGGCTGCAAGGCATGATGGGCCTCTGGTGGTGGCAATTCCACTGGCAAAAACTTTGTATTTGTCACCTCAGCACGTAACATAGAGATGAAGTCAGTACCAATAAGCTCAACTGCGTCAACCACACCACTCACATACATTTCAGCAGCCTGATCTGCTATCAGCTTGGCTTCCTCAATGGTGGGTATTGCTGGCAGTAAGGTGTATGTCTTTAGCTTCTCAACTTTTACTGGCTTAAAAAATGCTACTCCTTTTAAGCCAACAATTATGAGTCCAACATCTTTGCCATCACGATTTAGAGCTTGAATACGCTCGGCAACCTCACGAAAGATATTTGTGTTGTAAGAGCCGCACAGACCACGGTCAGACGATAGAACAATTAATCCTACCTTCTTGATTGGCCTACGCTGAAGCAGTGGCAACTCTTGGAGATCTATAGGGCTTATGTCTCTCACAACCTCACGCAAGAGCTTTACCACTCTTGAGGTAAACGGACGTGCAGCTAAGACACGCATCTGAGCACGACGTACCTTGGCTGCAGCCACAAGTCGCATAGCACGAGTAATCTTTTGTGTTGCTTGTACGCTCTTTATTCGACGGCGAATTGCCTTGAGGTTGGCCATTTGTCCCTCATTTGCTGACGATCCTGGGCTTACTAGGACTTGAAAAAGTTTTGCTTGAACTTTATAAGGTGATCGTATAAGGCTTGTTCGTCCTGACTGGTTAGTTTTTCGCCACCATTTAGTTTGGCTTCACTGTCCTTAGCCTGGGTAGACAAATACTTGAACCACTCAGTCTTGAACCGGGAAATATCCTTGTTGTCAATATCGTCCAGCACCCCTCTGTTTGCCGCATAAATAATTGACACCTGCTGCGCAAGCAGAAGCGGCTGGTACTGGGGCTGCTTTAATACTTCAGTCAGTTTTTGCCCTCGACGAATTTGATCTTGCGTAGCTTTATCAAGATCCGATGCAAACTGCGCAAAAGCCTCTAGTTCACGAAATTGAGCTAGATCAAGGCGAAGTTTACCCGCAACCATTTTCATAGCCTTAGTTTGGGCAGCACCACCAACCCGACTGACGGAGATGCCAGCATTGATTGCTGGTCGTACGCCAGCATAAAACAGGTCTGTCTCCAAAAATATCTGCCCGTCTGTAATGGAAATTACATTGGTGGGAATGTATGCTGAAACATCTCCTGCCTGGGTCTCGATAATAGGCAGAGCAGTTAACGAGCCGCTACCCAATTTGTCACTCAGCTTGGCAGCACGCTCCAGTAGCCGGCTATGAAGATAAAACACATCTCCAGGATATGCTTCACGTCCTGGCGGACGACGTAAGAGCAAGCTCATAGCCCGATAGGCCTGGGCATGCTTTGATAGATCATCGTAGACGCACAAGGCATGCTGACCTTTGTGCATGAAATATTCACCAATAGCAGCCCCCGTATATGGTGCTAAGAACTGCACTGCTGCTGCAGAGGTTGCTGGAGCATTGATGATGATTGTATAGTCCATGGCACCATGCTCTTCAAGCACCTTTTGAATACGCCCTACGTTGGAGTCCTTTTGCCCAATAGCTACATAAATGCATACTGGACGATGAGGTTGGGTCTTTTGGTTGATTATGGTGTCAATGGCAATGGCAGTTTTTCCGGTTTGTCGATCGCCAATGATTAATTCACGTTGTCCACGCCCAATAGGAATCATGGCATCAATTGCTGCAATGCCTGTCATAAGCGGCTCACAAACCGACTGGCGACTCACTATGCCAGGAGCCCTTACCTCAATTGGGCTAAACTCAGTGGTGGCAATTGGGCCCTTGCCATCTAACGGTATGCCAATTGGATTAACCACCCTGCCCATCAGTTCTTCACCAACTGGTGTGGAAGCAATACGCCCGGTTGTTTTAACATTCATTCCTTCGGCAATGTCACGTCCTTCACCCAGAATGACAACACCCACATTGTCTTCCTCCAGATTAAGCACCATTCCCATGGTTTGATGCCCATCCTCAAATTCAACCAATTCGCCTGCCATGGCCTTTTGCATGCCATAAACACGAGCAATACCATCACCAACCTGCAGTACGCTTCCTACATTGGTGATATTCAACGTGGCACGATACTGTTCAAGCTGTGCCTTTAACACGGAAGTGATTTCATCAGGTCGAATTGCCATGGTGCTATTTCCTCAGCCTCAATTTCTATGTTGTACTCAGTGTAAATTTCTTACTAAACAGAAAGCAGTTGCTTCTCCAAAGCCCTTAGTTTTCCACGCAAGCTACCATCAAAAACTTGATCGCCTACCTGTAGCACAACTCCTCCAATAAGAGACCTGTCTACCTGTATCTCACACTCAACTTTCTTGCCCAGTTGCCGGGCTAGCTTCTCCTCAATACTTGCTACCGCCTCTTTACTCAATGTATCTGCACTCACAAGCGTTGCCACAACTTTTCCTTTAGCTACATTGAGAAGTTCCCTATATCGAGCCTCAATGTACTTAAGCAAATTGAGCTTCCGTCTATCGGCCAAGAATTCCAATAAGCGCAAAGTTAAATCCCCAATCTTTCCTTTAAACGCATCAATCAGAAGGTGCTTTTTTTCTAAACCAGTAACTGCTGGATGCTCAAGAACCAGTCCCAACTCTGGTGTTAGTGCTATTACCTTGTTGACTACCTCCAATTCTATAAGAACGGTTTCGTCTACCTGACCACCAGAGTCCTGGGCTAGGTCAAGCATTGCCTGGGCATATTGTGCCGCCACGGAAGCAAGCTCACTTTGCATGGTAAATTGCCTCCAGTTCACCTAAAAAGTCATCTAGCAATTTTTGATTGGTGCTATGAGTTACATGGCTAGGTAACGTTAGCTCAGTGAGCCTTACGGCAGCCCGTGCTACTTGTGCCCTCAATTGTTGTAGTGTCAACTGACGCTCTTGAGCAATTTCTTGACTAATGCGTAGCTGAATATCGGCTAACTCCTTTTGAGTTTGTGCTTCCATTTGTTGCTTCATCTGCTGGGCAACTTGCTTTGCTTCAATGAGAATATTTTCTGCATCTTGCTCGGCACTAAGAATTTTTTGCTTTTGTACTTCCAGGAAAGCAAGCCCTTCTTCCCTAGCTTGAGAGGCCTCTTTTAGGGCACGCTCAATTGTGGTTTGGCGTGAGCGAAAGGCTGCAGGCAAAAATTTGCTGCCCAACCAAATAATGATTATTATTAAAAAGGCCCAATTGATAAGGTTGTTTTCAAACAGCCCAAAAATTGGATTGGAATGCTCAACAGCCGCTAGGAAAAACATCAACCAACTTCCTCCATGGCTGAGGCCACCATGTCACGACTAAGGCTTACCATAACCGGCTCGTTAACTAGTTTTTGAGAAATTGCCTTTACTAGGTCAGTTTCTTGTTCAAAAAGCGATTCCATGACCAATGCACGCTCCGCTGCTATCGTTGCCCTAGCTTCTTCCAGGTTCTTTTGTCCTTGCTCTTTAAGACGAACCAGCTCCAGATTGCGGTGGTAGTTAGCCTTTTCTATAGCCTCATTTATGACTGCTTGGGCTTCAGATCTAATTCTTTGCAAATGTTGGTGGTACTCGTTAAGTACTGCCTCTGCTTTTTCCCTGGCAGCTTTACCAGAATCCAAGTCTGCCTTAATCTTTTCTGCTCGTCTGGCGAGCACTCTCCCAACCGGCTCCAGCATGACTTTCTGCAGCAAAGCCATAAAGACTAGAAAACTAATTACAAAAATAATGAGAGTGGCGTTAATCTCAAACATGGTTAGTGCACATAACAAAAGGCCAAACAATCATCTGGGCTAAACTCTAGAGATGTTAACTAGAGCTTTTACACCTTGGTACCAAACTGGTAAAGCATAATAGCTATAACAAAGGCAAGGAGCCCAAGAGCCTCCATGAGTGCCGCAATAATGATGGCATTTGCAAGAAGCTTTCCAGCCATTTCAGGCTGACGTGCCATGCCTTCCAAGGCTCGTGAACCAGCAACACCAATCCCAATACCTGGTCCAAATACTCCTACAACTGCAATTCCTGACCCAATTAGCGAAGCTGCTTTGATAAGGGTTGCACTATCAACTCCGGTGGCAATGCTTTGTGCTTGAGCTATTAGTTGAGGGTCCACTATTGTTCTCCTTTTGTGGGTGCTGTATGTAAACTAAACTGGATCTGTACTTATAGCAGCGGCAAAAACCTCTGTTTACTTAAATTTCACTCAGTGGTGTTCGGCTACCGTTAACCCAATATAAATCGAGGTCAAAAGAGCAAACACAAAAGCTTGAATAGTGCCTATAAAAAGCTCGAAGGCCATGATGCCTGCCGGAAGCAAGATAGGCAAAATAAGCAGAAAGGCGCCACGCATTAGCTCATCGGCTGTGATAACCACCATCAGTCGTAAGGCAAGAGTGGAGGGACGCACTATAAGATCTAACCATTCTATTGGGTTTAAACCTACTGTCTTGATGAACTTAGCACCATGAGCCCAGAATCCAGAACCAAGATAAGTAAGCAAGGAAATAAGAGCCAGTCCTGCCGTTACATTAAAGTCTGTTGTAGGAGAAGCTAACTCAAAGGGTTCACCATCGCTCAGGTGAAACCAACCAGGAATCTGCTCAAAAGCCCTCCATGGGCCAACACCAATAAAATTGCCAACTATTACAAAAATAAATATTGCTGCAATCAAAGGATAAAACTTACGATAGCTGTGACCAATCTGTCCCTTGGCAATTTCTTGGGTAAAGGAATAGATCATTTCTAGGACTGCTTGTCCTTTCCCACCAGCACCATCAACCACTAGTTTGGGAGTTATCAATGCAGCAGCACCGAGAATTCCTCCCATGCAAATCCAGCTCAAAATAAGGGTATCGACATGAACATCCCCCAGCGGACCAAGAACATTTAGGTTATTGATGGCAGGATCGTGGACAAACTGAGACAGATGAAGGTTTTTCCCTAGCATGGTTAACTCAACTTGACCCTTTAAGCCTGCCAGACAATGAGACAGGCAACCGCAAGTAACAACTCACAAAATCCAAGGACTCTGATAATAGCAGATGACCAATTGCTACTTAACCTAACAGCAACAATAAACAGATCACATCTTGTAAGTCCCACCTAATTTCTCGAAGGTCCCCCGTATAAAAGATAACCGTGTAGCTTTGATGAGCACAGCGCTTGTTGATGCACCTATACATCGAGGATCTAGACAATGACGGACAACACCAGTAAGTGGCAACAGTCCGATGAGGTCAAGCAGACAATAGGTCAGTTTGGCACTGGTTTTAGTGAGACGGCTGCCAACATTTGGACAAAAGAAGGATTCTCATTGCCCAAAAAGAATTTCTCCGGCGAAATCATAAGCCTGAATGCAGACAAAGAGCTTAATTTTGGTGACATTTTTCGCAACATTGCCGATGAGGCAACTCATAAACTCATTGAGCTGACAATAGGGGCTAGCAAGGTCGCTATTGACAGTACAGACTTAAGTCGTCGTGATAAAGAAACACTCAAAAGATCCCTTGACAATGTAGGGCTTCTGTGTCATGCGTTAGGTTCGGTGCATGAAATAGTTCCTAAAATTGATCCACAAAGAAAAAGTCTTGCTATTGCATTTGTACGAGACAAATCACATTCTGTCCGCAGAGACGGACATACATTAACTGTTGGCAAGGAAGTAACCTTTAACGTGTCTTTAGATTCCAAGGGACAGCCTTCTTATAACGGACTTAAGGGGTTAAGTGTAGATGGGCACAATCTTAAGGATCTAGAGCTCATTGTCAAAAAGGATAAACGTGGGCACGAACACCTATTTCTTCAAACCACAGCAGCTAAGTCTCACAGCAAACCTAAGAAGATACTGTTTCCTCTCAATTAGCTAGCAACAACCTATCCTTCTGTCCAGGAGTCAGGTTCATACATGTTTTTGGCTGACGTTGTTTTCTTGCTAGAAGAAGACTTTCTCTCAAGTTCGGTTGCTTTCAACACCATGCGAGCTAGACCAAGTCCTGAGCCCAGCAAGGCTAGAAAAATAGCCAACCAGGGAGAGGTATGGAGTTTATCGTCAAGCCAAAAACCTGACCAGGCTCCTAGTCCGGTAAGAATAGCTGCACCAAGCACCGCGTCTCCTGCTGTCGCAAATGCCTTAATAAGATCGTCCTGAGGTTTCATACTATAAGTCCTCCGTCGGCTTCATCCTCATCAGGTTGTGCAGCAATGTCCTTCTAATTTATTATGCGCTTAAACATCTGTGCTAATACCATGCTGTCAAGATTGCCTTCTTGCCACTTATGTCTAGAACGTGATCTGACCTGGTCAGCTTAGTTTGCTACACTAATTAAGCAAAGCTAAGAACCGCTTGGAGTTGGTCGCACTACCAGGAAGTTAAGAGGAGTTATCGTTCATGTTCAGTCGCCTGCTGACCATTTTTAGAGCCTGGATTAATGTCCTCATGGGAAAGGCTGAAGATCCAGAAGTGATGCTGGAGCAAATGCAACAGGAGCTTCAGACTAAACTAATTGAAGTGCGTCAGTCCGTTGCCCAAGCTATTGCCACAGAAAAGCAGCTAGAACAACAGCTTCAAAAAAATCGAGATCAAGCTACCACTTGGCAAAATCGAGCAGCCATGGCAGTTCAGCAAAATAATGATGATTTGGCTAGGCAAGCACTGCAACGCAAACAGCAATATACCCAAGCTGCAACTGAGCTTGATACACAACTTAAGACACAAAAGGAAGTAACAGCAAATCTCCGTGAGCGCCTTACAGAACTAGAAGCAAAAGTACAGCAGGCCTATACGAAAAAGCAGGTCCTAATTGCCCGGGACAGGGCTGCTCAGGCAACAACAAAAGCCACCGAGATTTTGTCAAAGACAACTGCCTCAGGTGCAATGTCGGTAATTGAAAAAATGGAGCAAAAGGTCCAAGAGCGTGAGGCTAAGGCTGCAGCTCTCCATGAATTGTCAACAGATCACCTTGACGACAAGTTTAAGAGCTTCGAAGGACAAACAGATATTGAATCTGAGCTATTATCACTTAAAGGGCAGATGGGTCTTGGTCCCAAGTTGGTCGTTAAGGATAAGGAGCCAATCCTTATAGAGACCAGGGACGAACCAGAAGCAGTTGACGCCCAAGAAGTTAAGGAAGTGGAGAAGGAAGACTAATTTGGGATTCAAAGTAGTCCTTAAACCTGCCAGCAAGAATAGCTTTCCGGCACATATGTGATTGTTGGTGCAGATGGTAGATATTATGAATTGACAATAGACTACCAGCCGCCATTTCCTTTATTCGCACAAGATGGTTCAAATAAGCTCTACTATGGTGGCAGCATGTAAAGCAATTGCAGCCCGGTTCTAGTGGTTGAAAATCTCGTACAAATCTTGAATTTCTAAGGCTTACCCGGCCACTTCCTATAAAAGCAGCACCGTGGCGGGCTAATCTAGTTGGCAGCACACAGTCAAACATATCGATACCGCATCTAATGGCATAAGCAATATCCCACGGGGTTCCCACGCCCATCAAGTATCTAGGCTTGTCCTTGGGAAGCATCTGTGCTGTAGAGAGAACAATCCGTTCAATGGCAGTCCGGTTCTCACCTACTGCAACACCTCCAATTGCATACCCAGGGAGATTAAAGCTTGTGACAACTGAAGCTGATTGACTACGCAGATCTTCATAGGTGCTGCCTTGCACAATGCCAAACAACGCCTGATCCAAAGGTCGCTTATGCTCAGTCACACACTTATCCAGCCAGCGATGAGTTCTGTCCATAGCAGCTCGAGCTTGTTCATAGCTGGCCGGGTTTTTCACGCACTCATCAAAAGCCATAATGATGTCAGAGCCCAATGCATTCTGGATTTCCATAGACTGACCAGGTCCAATAAAGTGCTCAGAGCCGCTGCGATGATCCTTAAAGTAAACGCCAGAGTCTGTAATCTGTCTCAAGGAATCCAAGCTAAAAATCTGAAAACCCCCTGAATCAGTCAGGATAGGTTTGTGCCAGGACGCAAACTGATGGAGCCCACCAGCCTCACCAATTAACTTGTGTCCTGGTCTTAGATAAAGATGATAGGAGTTGGCAAGCACCATTTGGGTCCCACATGAGGCAACTTGGTCCCAACACAAAGCCTTAATGGTGGCATTTGTCCCCACTGGCATAAACACAGGCGTTTCGACTACCCCATGAGGGGTAACAAGACGCCCAGCCCGAGCACCAGACCATGGACTGGTGGCTTCTATCTCAAAAGAAAAAGGCTTTTGCATGGCAACCAATTGTAA
>JACQVM010000412.1 GCA_016209785.1 Candidatus Melainabacteria bacterium
CTATAAGACTTACAAGTGTTATATATTTCACACCTACGACGAGATACAAGTATCAACCTGCAATCTTGAGTTATAAGCCATACCTGTCCATCATTGTAGCTTCCCGTAACGACAATCACGGGGAAGATTTGCTCAAACGCATGCAGATTTTTGTCACCAACTTGCTTGGCCAGTGCAAACGTCATAATTTGGCCTCAGAGCTGGTGGTGGTTGAGTGGAATCCGACGGCTGACAAACCTGGCTTGCTGGAGACACTGGACTGGCATGTTTCTGACACCCCTTGTGCTGTAAGAATTGTCCAAGTACCAGCAGCTTTGCACCAAACACTTAAGCAATCGGACAAAATGCCATTGTTTCAAATGATTGCTAAGAATGTTGGCATCCGCAGAGCCCAGGGAAAGTTTATTCTGTCCACCAATATCGACATAATCTTCAATGATGCTTTAATGCACTTTTTGGCTAAGCAGTGCCTTGCAGAAAACACAATTTACCGCATAGATCGTTATGATGTGCACTCTAGCATTCCAATACATGCATCTGTTGATGAACAACTTAGGTTTTGTGCAAACAACATTATCAGAGTTAATGGGCGGGATGGCACTAAAGATCCTTCTGTCCCAATAAAAGATGTTTGCAACCGACAAAACACTACAACACGTGAAGCTAGCTTGCCAGCCAAAAGACCGCTACTTGTGGAGGTTTGGATTATGCTGCGTCGTGCTTGGTTTGTCTATGATCATGTCCTTGATAGAAAGTCTAAGACCAGAAAATGGATTTCATCTTGTATACCAATGTGTCTCAGGACAAGATTGTTCAAGGATGAAGTCGTTGCTTTTATCTGGAATCTACAACATAATTTCAAAGGCCTGCTGATAGAACAAGTCAGGAACTGGCTATCTAAAAATTCTGACATTTATGAGACAACCAAATTGCCATGGTTTAGGCACCTGTTCTGGCAAATTCCTAATTTACACACTAATGCATGCGGTGACTTTACTTTAGCCAGCCGGGGGGTTTGGGAGCAACTGCATGGTTATTCTGAGTGGCCAATGTATTCCTGGCACCTCGACTCGATTTTCTGTCATGCAGCTAGGGTTATGGGTGTACAAGAAGTTGCTCTTGCAGATCCGATGCGGATTTACCATATTGAACATGGAGATGGCTGGACTCCTACGACCGAGCAAAAACTATTTGAACGTTTAAGTGCACGGCGTATTCCATATCTTACCTATCGAAATTACCTTAAGATTGTTCGGCAAATGGACTTAAGGCAACGGTCGGCCATATTGAACAAAGGATGTTGGGGATTTGGTGAGCAGCACTTGCCAGAAGTTTCATTGGAGAGTGTCGAATCATGTCAATGCAGAGAGTAGGCCTTTACCAGAAAATGACACAGTACCTGGTGGCAAGTGAGGTATTTGCTGACGATCCTCTGATGGTAGCTGATATTGGTGCTAGCGGTGGAGTTGAGCAACATTGGAAGATCTACGACAATCAGTTCAGGGTTTTAGGTTTTGAACCAGATAAGAGAGCGTATCAGCGATTAATAGAAGAAGAGAATAACTCCAACATCGAATACTTCCCTCTAGCTCTTCATCGTGACTGTTCTAAGAGAAAGTTTTTTCTGGGTAAGTACATTGGTGGATCTTTTCTGCTGAACGAAAATGAATACATAGATAATAATTGGAGTCGTGTTAGTGCTGTTGCCCTGGAGGAGTTAGAACAGGTTGATAACCAACCTCTGGACCAAGGGGCTGGATGTATCGGGCATGCCGGGGCAATGGAGATTGAGACAGTATCCTTGGACTCTTTCTGTGCAGATCGTGGCATTGATCACATAGACTTTCTTAAGATTGATACCGATGGCTCAGATTTAGATGTTTTGCTTGGCGGCAAGGTTACACTGGTCCACCGCAATGTTCTGGGTGTTTGTGTTGAGGTTGCCTTTAGCAACCAGAGGTTTTGCCAAATTGATAGCCTTCTTCAAGAGCTTGGATTTAGTTTGTTTGATTTAGACGTTTATCGTTACTCACGCAAGGATCTCCCATTCCCCTTTGTCTTGAGAATGCCAGCACAAACTGTTGAGGGTCAGATTATCTGGGGAAATGCACTGTATTTTAAAGATCTGGCAAATTCTCGAAGAAAAAGTGCCGCAACCCCAGAAACTGCCCTTAGGATATTGAAGCTAGCCTCTCTGTATGAATTATATGGATTACCAGACTGCGCTGCTGAGCTTATCAATGTCTTTAAGGCAGAGCTATGTGCAATTGTCGATTGTGATGCCTTGCTTGACCTCCTGACACCACCTTTGTGCGGGCAAACAGTCACATATAGTGAGTATTTGCGAGCCTTTCGTAAGACACCCGAGCTTTTCTTCCCACCTTCTCCGGCAGCAGACACCTTAAGTAGCAGCGAACAACCATGTCAAACCAAAATTACAGGTAAACCATCATTGATGACGCGCCTGAGAATTGGCACTAAGTTTATTCTGGGTCGCTATGGTGGGCTGTGATCTTCAAGGGATGGGGTTTGACTGACATGTTGTTTCTAAATGTTGTGATCTGTGGAGTCTACTGGAGCTAAGCCATTGAGTTTGGTCATCCCTCGTACGCTTGTGGTACTGCAGCCTGGTTATCTGCCATGGTTGGGTTTTTTCGATCAAATGAGTCGTTCGGACATTTTTGTTTTGTACGATGATGTCCAATTTGACAAGCATGGTTGGCGCAATCGCAATCGAATCAAGACGCCGAGCGGTCCACACTGGTTGACTGTGCCTGTACACATTAAGGAATTTGGGGCAAGCATATTAGATGTTGAAATTGACAATAGACAGCCCTGGGCACGTAAGCACATTGGTACCATTCGGCAATTTTATGCTGACGCGCCATATTTAAATAGCTATTTGCCGACTTTAAAAGATTTGCTTGAAGGGAATTCTTGGGAGAGGATATCGGACTTAGACATTGCACTCATTAAACAGATGTGCAACTGGCTTGGGTTGAAACGTCAACTAGTACGGTCATCAGAATTGAACATACAAGGAAAACGCTCCGAGCGTCTGCTTAACTTGTGTTTATACTTCCAAGCTGGCCACTACTTAAGCGGTAACGCAGCCAGGAACTATCTAGATCTAGATCTGTTTGCCAGCCATGATATTGAAGTTGAGTGGCAGGATTATAAACATCCTGTATATCCCCAGCTGCACGGGGAGTTTATGCCCTATCTGTCTGCCTTGGATCTACTGCTGAATTGTGGCGATAAAAGTGGAGCAATTCTAGCAGGCGGCAGCAAATTTCCATGTCTGAATTCTGTGACAGCGCAATGAGCCAAAATGTTCATAGCAGAATCACGTTACCATTGTAGCGAGGTTAGAACTACGGAGATGCATCATGAAAGTCCCGTTCTTTGTACATAGTTTGGGCAAAGAGGAGCTTGATTCGGTGGCAGAAGTATTGTCTGGACCCATACTGACCACCGGGGTGCAAGTGGCACGTTTTGAGCACTCATTTGCGACTCTTCTCGGATGCCGTCATGCTATTGCCGTTACTAGTTGTACTGGCGCTCTACACATGTCATTGCTAGCCTTAGGAATAGGACCTGGTGATGAGGTTATCACCACCCCGATGACCTTTATTGCTACAGCTACTGCCATTTTGGAAACTGGTGCCCGGCCTGTGTTTGTAGATGTTGAACCGGAAACAGGCAACTTGAATGCCTCCTTAATTGAGAAGGCAATTACACAGCGTACCCGAGCCATTCTTCCTGTCCATCTTTATGGACACATGTGTGACATGTATGCAATTAAGGAGATTGCAGATCGTCACGGGCTATATCTTATTGAAGATGCTGCTCATTGCCTTGAAGGAGAACGTGATGGGGTGCGACCCGGACAATTGTCCAGTGCAGCATGCTTTTCCTTCTATGCAACCAAAAGCCTTACCTCAGGTGAAGGTGGTGCAATTGTCACAAATGATGACTCTTTGGCTGATAAATTACGTCTTCTGCGCCTGCATGGTATGACCAAGAGCCTTGCTGAAAGACATCAAGAAGGTTATACACACTGGGACATGACAATGCTGGGCTGGAAGTACAATATGGACAATATTCAGGCAGCCTTACTTCTACCTCAGCTAAAGCGTATAGAAGATAACTGGCGCAAACGTGAGTCTTTAGCCTACTACTATCAAGAAAGACTTTCTGGTATTAAGGGACTTGCCTGGCCTATATGTCTGCCAAATGTACGTCATGCTCGTCATATATTTTCAATTTGGACAGACAGCCAACTGCGGGACTCAGTTGTTAGTGACTTGCAAAATTCTGGCATTGGTGTTGTGGTAAATTATCGTGCTATACATCTGCTCAGCTACTTCAGGCAAACTTTTGGTTTTCAAAATGACGATTTCCCTGCTGCAGAGCAGATTGGTCATACAACACTTTCACTGCCTTGTTATCCAGGGATGCCCGAGGAACATGTTAATTTTGTGACTGAGAGGCTGCGTCACTTTTTATTGGAGGAGAAGCATATATAAGGAGAAAGTAAAGAGACTCAGTTAGCACAGCGTGTCATGGCAGCACTACAGGCAGTTCTACAGTTGGGAAAGTCAAGTGTCAACAGTCAATAACCATATCGTTAAAGAAGAGCTAGATCACAGCCAAGAGAATTACGGGTTGCGTCCAGCAGCAGTGGAGTTTCCTATGATGGTAGTGCTTTCGGTAGCTTATCCTTGCAATGCTTTGTGTCCCCATTGCCCTTATACAAATTCCAATATTCGTCAAAGTTATACGGATGCACCTTTTATGTCTGAGGC
>JACQVM010000037.1 GCA_016209785.1 Candidatus Melainabacteria bacterium
AACTTGCACTCCGACATCCATTTTAATTAATTGTGCCACCATCTGTAGCGAGCTTGCCAGGTCATAGGTAGTGTTTATCGGGTATCGAGCATTAGATTGACTCTTGTAAGGCAGCGGAGTTCCGTCAGCAGCCTTGGCAATTTTGCTGTCCACATAATCCAATGCATTGAGCGTATTTAGCCCAGCTTGCATAAGGGTGCTATCCTCGCTGTAGAACTTTCTTAATGCTGCTTGCTGTATTGGCCCATAGTTGGAATAGGTCTCCAAAATGAAACCATTTACATCACTAATAGAGATTGCGTTTACATCGCTTAGCAGTGACTCGGGAGCACTAGCACCTAAGGCTACAGCTGGAAGAGCCCCATCTAACTTTAAACCGTGAAGATGCCTGGTGATCCAGCCACTATGTACAGAGCTTGTCGACTTCTCTGATACGCCTCGCTCAATTAAGCTTTGTGCCTCAAAATGGCTACGTGTTCCATTTTTCAGTCCGCAGGCATGGACAACAGCTAGTACTTTACTATCATACAGCTCTTTTAGACCTGCTGCCTTTGCGTGTATACGGAACTCCCCAGCATACAAGGCATTGCGTAAAGGTAGTCCTTTGTTGTTGCCTTTGTCTGTAATGCGAGTGTAAGTTCCTCTTGCTTCTATATAATTCTTATCGTCAACTGGAGCTAGCAGATTTAGACCATCACAACCACCCCTTAGAAAGATAACGACCAGGATGTCGCCTTTCTTTGCTGTTCGTTGTTGCGCAAATACCTTAATTGTAAGAGATTTGGAAAAGATAGCTGTGCAAAGCGTAGCACCCAGTCCTAGCAATACTTCTCGTCTTGTCCAGTTCATATTCTACTTACTAACGTAGCTGAAACTCAGGCGTCATACATATCAAGGCAACAAGATCATGCAGTCGTTGCTTTACATCATCGATAGTACCGCCCGGACTCACGTCAAGACCTTTACCATGGGCTAGAAATTCTACCAAGGTGTTAAAGGTTTCCCTAGAAATAGACCGGCCGACAAGCCGCTTAATCCAAAAGGTGGTGATTTCTCTTGATGTGCGTAATCTTGCTGGAATCTGCTGTTCAAGATTGAATACTGCTACACCAAACCATTCCTGGAACATCCTCAAGATTACATTCCAACGCCAGAGCATGACATTAGTTCCTAGCCAGTGCTCTGCTGTGTCTGGATGGCCGGTCGGTGCAGGATAATCAAACTGCCTGTAGCCCATTTGCGCAAGCGAGTCGATTAAATTTTGATTTGGTGTGAAATCGGCAGATGTAGCGCGTAAAAAACTTGCCACCAGCTCAAATGGCCGCTTGACCTTTTGAGCTGTGCTGCAAGCAAATTCATCGGAGAGCAATATAGCTTTAACGGCTTGCTTAATTTGATCTGGTGCATTCTGATTTGTTATCCACACCTGGCTGACAGTGTCAATAAGGTTGACAGGAGGATTATCGCACACAAATCTGCGGCACAATTTACTTGCTATGTGCTTGGCCGTTCCAGGGTGAAAAGCAACAAGATCTAGCACCTTATGTCCATCCATCATGGGTGGCTGGTTAGGGTCAAACTCTATACCGAGGATTCGTTTTTGGTAATTGTCGTGCCAACCCTCAAAATAGCGAAACTGGCCAGTATCTGGGAAGACCTCCCCTCTGCCTGAATCGGTGCCGTCATTGATGGTCCAGCCTGTGAACGCTCTTGAGGCTTCGTAAATGTCTTGATCAATGTAACCAATTGGTTTACCCTCTAGGGCTCCAGGTACATTACGCCAGCGATTATAGAAATGGTTGAAATAATGCTCAGCGCCCAGTGTGTGTAACTCGAAAAGCTCACGAGCGTAATTCTCATTGGCTGGGCTTGCTCTGCTTGTGGCATTATCCAGGTAATACTGCATAGCAGTGCTTTTAGCAACATCTTCCAAGAACTGGCGGAAATTCCCAAAGCAGTTCCTTCTAATTATCTCTCGATCGTAAAGAGGCCAAGTAGCAGCTATCCTTTCATCAACGAAGGCATTGACATTGAAGTGGTTGTGCCAGAATTCAGTTAAGACCTCGCGGAGCTGCCAGTTGCTATAGACTGCACGCAACCAAGTTGCGATGCGAACCTCCTCAGCAGGGCGAATGCGTTCAGACCAATCCATTTTCTTTTTAGGGTCAACAAGCTTCCACAGTTCTGAAAGTGGTTTGTTCAAGTTAATGAGTGGCCGGTCTTCAGACAATCCAGGATAATCGTCGCCGGCTTCATACTCAATGTGCAACTTAATGGTTTTTAGCTTATCCTCAAGTATAGCGGTGTCTTGGTCTTGAGGGTTAAGCTGCTCTTCAACATAGGCATGAAATCCCATTTGTTTAATATGCTCCACATCACCTGGGCGTGGGCCATAAGCCAGACGGTTGATTGCATGCAGTTCTAGAGAGTCAGATGTAGCATGAGCAGTTGTGGAAGAAGTTCTTTGTACTTGTCCGCAAGCACCTAAGAACCAACTGGCACCAGTACCAAGAATTCCTGGTACTGCGTTGCTGGCGGTAAAGAAATCTCTTCTGGATAATTGCACCAAGGACTCGTTTCTAGAATCGAAACTGTGCGGAAGCAATTATACTCTTCGCATGGTTCTAGAACAATTGCCACCAAATTTAACATTTTTGCTTGTCACGCGGTTGTCAGCTACTAAGGAGTTTGTGTCCCGGTTTGTGGTCGGAGGCTAGAAGCTTCGTGAAGCTCACTATCTCTAACTTGAATGAGTTGAGCAACTATGCTTATTGCTATCTCCTCTGGATCTTTTGTTCCTAGGTTAAGTCCTGCCGGGCAGAAGAAGGAATGTTGAGAGGATTTGGAAAGTCCTGCATTTTGTACATCTTGCTTGAGACGTACTGCTTTTGCTTGACCTCCAATGACACCGATATAAGGAAATGGCCCACCTTTTAGTAGCTCAAGCAGTATTGCAGCGTCTGTTTCATATCCTGACGTAAGCACAAGGACAAATGAATCGCGTTCAAGTGCGGTGGCTACAGACGCCATATTCTCAGTACGCACTGTGGTCAACTGTGGGGAATCGGGAAGTTTAGCTAGCCACTGTGGGCGCTGGTCGATACACGTGATCCAACAATTTAGCTTAGTAAGCAATGTGATCACAGCATTAGCTACGTGACCAGCCCCAAATATAACGATTTTCCAGCTTTTCATATTGTATGTCTCTAAGAACAGTCTCACGATACCACCGCAGGGCATTCCAAGATCCTTTACCAGACTCCAGGTCACGAAACTAGCAATTGCTCTTCGACTATTACTGCATAGCAGCTTTTGAGCTTCCTCGATTGATCGTCTCTCAAGCGCGCTGCCCCCGATGGTCCCCCAGTAGAGCCCATCAGCAGTGACAAGCATCTTTGCACCAGGGCTCTGAGGTGTGCTGCCTATTGTTTTAACAATGGTGACGGAAACAAATGGGATGTCTTCTTGAATAAGTTTGGTTAACTGTTTGGCATAACTGTGCATCAAATCCTTGTTTCTTCGTTCTCAATTGCTTCCAAAATTGGACATGTGGTGACCGGCTGATTACGTGGACACTTTCTAAGCAGTTGCACAAGAAGTTGACGCAAGGACTGCAGCGTTTGAATCCTTTCGTCAATGTTGCTGAGTTTTGCCTCTGTGCGTTTACACACCTCAGGGCATGGAGGTCGGCCTGCTGATCGTAATGCCAGTAGCTCCTTTATCTCCTTCAATGGGAAGCCAAGATCTTGTGCTCGCTTAATGAAGAGTACAACTTCCACGGTCTTATAGGGATACACTCGGTAGTTGGAGGTTGTACGAGGTGGAGCCGGGAGAAGCCCGCACCGTTCGTAATAACGCAACGTTTCCACGTTCACATTGGTTCTTTTCCCTACCTCACCTCTGGTCAGACCACTCATTGTGCTTCTCCAGCCCTTAATTTAAACCTTGTACTAGGGTACAAGGTCAACAGACAACAAAAAACCAATGATCCAGCTTACTACAGCCCAGGACAAAGCTGCAGTGAGTAAATTCAGTGAACATTTCTGAACTATCGACGGATATAATTTGCTTGAGCCTGGTAAGTTGCTCAATTAGCAATGGGTAGTTAACGATGATTCTAAAAGTCAAGCCGACTGGTTTCTTAATTGTTATTCTGGTGATTACAATGGTGAGCTTGTCTGTTATAAGGGCAGTTCATGCCGAGAGCAGGGACAATTTTACGCTAGGGGAGAGAATCTTTAAATCACATTGCTCCTCGTGTCATCCTTTGGGACTCAATGTGCACAACTCAAAGAAACCCGTGAAGGGATCGAAAACATTGGTGACACTGGCTACCTTCAAGAACTATCTTTCTAATCCAATGGGGCATATGCCTTACTATCCACATGTTATTGAAAGTGAGGATATGCTCAAGGCTCTTTACCAGTATGTGAAGACCATTAAGTAAGTGCTGCAGAGTGAACTCACTCATGCTCCCATGCATGGCCACCACTGGTAGTGTCCATTATCTTAATGCCTAACGTTGCCAATTGGTCCCGTATTAAGTCGGATGTTGAATAATCTTTCTTGTCACGAGCTGTTTGTCGTATGCTGAGAACAAGATTAAGTACACCCTCGGCAGTTTTGTTGTCCAGTTGATGACTTGTGTCTTCTAGTGTAAGTCCTAAGACTCCTGAGAAAGTCTTCAAGGCATAGATGTAACTCAAACGTTGTTCTGCCTCAGTTTCCTGAAAGACTTTGTCTGCCAAGGTGAACAAGAGTGCAACAGCGGCGGCAGTATTAAAGTCATTATCCATTGCTTGAGTAAACTGAGAGCGAAAGTCGCGCATAACAGCCTTGGTGAAGTCACTATCATCAATAGCGTGCTGTCCAGCAAGGTAATCGGCTTCATGCTGGCTTACAGCTTGGGTAGCTCGGATAAGACGCTGTAAGCCAGCCATGGTAGCTGCTAGCCCATCTGAGCTAAAATCAACAGGGCTGCGGTAGTGTGTCTGAAGAAAAAACAAACGTACAGTGTCAGGGGAATAAGTCTGGAGAATGTCGTCAACTGTGCGAAAGTTTCCTAATGATTTGGACATTTTTTCTGCATCTATTTGCACAAAGCCGTTGTGTAGCCAGTAACGTGCTAAAGGCTTGTTGTGTAATGATTCTGATTGAGCAATCTCATTTTCATGATGCGGGAAGGTAAGGTCTTCGCCCCCACCATGAATATCAATGGTTTCACCAAGCACATGTTTAATCATGGTAGAGCACTCCAGGTGCCACCCGGGTCTGCCCCTACCCCAAGGGCTGTCCCAGCCAGGTTCATTTGGATTGGCTCTTTTCCAGAGCGCAAAGTCTAAAGGACTTCGTTTTAGCTCAGCTAATTCTTCTTGGCTGCGAACCTGTTCTCTGGTGCTTGTTACAAGCTCATCAAGCTTTTGCTTTTTAAGTTTGCCATATTCCTTGAAGGTAGATACCTCAAAATACACATCGCCACCTGCGACATAAGCATGTCCAATGTCAATTAAATTGCTCACAAAGCTAATCATGGGATGAATGAATTCTGTGGCGCGTGGCTCAAAATCTGGCTGTGCCACATTGAGACGATGCATGTCTTTCCAGAAGGTGTAAGTGTATTCACGAGCTACTTGTTCTGGACGCCAATTAAGTTCTTTGGCTCGGTTAATTATCTTGTCGTCGATGTCTGTTATGTTGCGGACAAAGGTAACGTCATAGCTGGAAAAGCGAAGATAACGTTGAATTACATCCCAAACAATCACCATCCGTGCATTGCCTATATGGATTAAGTCATAGACGGTAGGGCCGCATGCGTAAATGCGTACAGCATTTCCTGTTTGAGGAACAAAATCTTCCTTCCTGGCTGTCAGCGTGTTGAAGACCCTAAGTGGTGACATAATCTACTGACGCAAAAGATAGCCTTAGTTAGAGATGATGACAGAGCTTTAGCGTAGACTCAACTCGTTGTCTTACTTTAGACTCACCTAGAATAGAAATGATTGATCCTAAATCTGGACCCTGGGTTTTTCCTGATAAGGCGGCTCGAATTGGCCAGTAAAGATCTTTGCCCTTAAGCCCAAGCTCCTGGCCAATGGCATCAACTGCTGCCTTGCATTTCACATGATCACCCCAAGGAAGCGTTGGGAGCGTTTGCAAAAAAGCACACAGTACCTTTTGAGATGACTGCCTAGAAAGCAAAGTATCTTGAATTTCTGGCTCAATATCTACAGAGCTTTCCAAGAAAAAGCTTATGGCATCAGGCAATTCTGACAATACAGTTAAGCCATCCCGCACACAGCCAACAATTTCTTCTACGTCGAAGCGATGCATATCTTTAATGCTTTGCTCAGGCAGAAAAGGCATGGCGCGGTCTGTAATTGTTGATAGAGGCAGCTTGCGAATGTAGTTGCTGTTGTACCAGTTAAGTCGGGCAATGTCGAAAATTGCTGGGCTTTTGCTTACGCGCGACAAGTCAAACATTTGGGCTGCTTCGTCTAAGGTAAAGGATTCGCGCCCATCTGGTGGCGTCCAGCTCATTTGAGCTAGATAGTTAACAAGTGCTTCGGGCATGTAGCCATCAGCACGGTATCTGCTTATGTGCACTGCCTCTCCATGCTGGCGTTTCGATAGTTTGCGACGCTCAGCGTCAAAGATGAGAGCAACATGCGCAAAGTGAGGAAGTGTTTTGCCAAGTGCTTCATACAGCAAAATTTGCTTGGCTGTGTTGTGGATGTGATCTTCGCCACGAATAACATGGGTGATTTTCATATCTAAGTCGTCAATTACCACAGCAAAATTATAGATAGCAATCCCATTGGATTTGACGATAACCATGTCACCACCAAGGTCAGAGCTGTCTATAGCAATTTCTCCTTTGATTGCATCGTGCCAGGACACCACACGAGGTTCCTCAAGCTTAAAGCGAATTGATGGCACGCGTCCTTGAGAGTCAAACTGTTCAATTCGTTGACTGGTCAGGTGTCGACATCTGTTGTCATAGCGTGCTGCTTTCCCTGCCGACTTTTGTTGGTCTTTTTGCTCGGACAACTCTTCTTGTGTGCAGTAGCAAAAATAAGCAAGTCCTTGGGCGATGAGTTGGTTGGCGATATGGTTGTAGCGGTCAACTTTTTCAGTTTGTCTATAGGGAGCGTAAGGACCACCCACATCAGGACCTTCGTCCCAATGAAGCCCGAGCCATCTCAGTCCATCAATAATATCCTTAGTGTACGCTTCGTCTGAACGTTGCTCATCAGTATCTTCCAGACGCAAAACAAAAGTGCCTTTGTGATGGTGAGCAAATAGGTAGTTGTAGAGTGCTGTACGTGCTGTGCCAACATGTAAGTGTCCTGTCGGACTTGGTGCAATCCTAACTCGAGGCGATTCTGTCACATTATCCCCAATTGTATAAAGACCCAGCCTATAGTCTCTTATCCTGAGCACAGCAAGATGATCTAGGCAGGTATCCGAATTCTAACAGAAACAACTGCCTACCATTTACAGCCTAGTGTCTTGTTGCAAGGAGAATTATTCGTTGCCAAGGACAAGACAGTCTACAACTGCTACTCCAGACGAGATCATGTTAAGTTGTCGAGCTGCTCCCCGGGAAAGATCAATAATCCGGTTGCCAACAAAAGGACCCCGGTCGTTAATTTCTACCACGCAAGAGTTGCCTGTCTTACGATTCATGACTAAAAGCTTGGTGCCAAATGGCAGACTGCGGTGTGCAGCAGTAAGCTTGTCTTGGTCAAAGCGGTGCCCATCGGCTGTTCTTCGTCCGTGGAATCTGGGACCGTACCAGGATGCTTGTCCGCTAAATGCACTATCTTGACTGTACGTCCTTGACGATGTTTCTTCTGGAACAGCCTCAATCTTAAAAAATGAAGCTGGTAATGCTGGTGAGCCTAAAGCGGTTCGAATTCCATTTACTATTTTCCAGCTAAGCTCAATGGGGGATGGGAGTTCATCTGGGAGATGCTTACTCGAGTCTGGTGGTTCAACAGACAAGACGGTGTTACCGGCACACTGAATAGCTGCGACGTTGCCAGCTCGTGCTGGCAACAACTCGTTTAGATTTACGTGTTTATCTTCCAGAAGTTCCTTGAGTTTTGCTGCTAAATCCTCGGCTTTTTCGGCAGCAGCTCCAGCTCCTGCTTCTGCCTTGAAGCTAACTAGCTCTTTGCCATTCAATGTAACGGTGGCAACTTCAGCATTGCCATCTTGCCAGACCGATGCTTCTACTTCCGAAGCTATGCCAGCCACTGATGCGGCATCAGCTTTGAGAGCAGTTAAGCCGGTAACCGGCACTACTGCAATCATAGTAGCTATGGCAAGGCTAGACTTAGATAATTTCACAACTATGCTCCTACATAACCGGGCGGCTTTTGAAGCAGGCGTCACGTTACCAAAAGCGGTGGTGGCACGTCAAAACTCTATTGACAACACAAAAATCTGCCAAACCGTGAGGCATGCGGGAATTCTTGAAATTAGTTAAAGGACAAGGGGTTGACAGCAATAAAAAATCTGTCTTGAGGTAAGCCGTTCGATATATGTCCTGAAGAATGGCGACTTCTATCTATGAGCGTTCTCTAATAAATTTAGACAAGATAGGTATCAAAGAGGTATCGGTTACGGTCTGTAACAGTTGCCTTAGAAAAAGTTCTAGATTGTACGTTGGTGTTTATTTGTAAGCAATTCAAGTGCTCAACTTATGCTTTGTTTCTGGGTTTGGGTGTCATGGCAAGTAGCCACCATTGGTGTGCTTGTATGTGTAACCTTTTGTTGCATTTGCTTGAGCTTGATTAAAGGCTATGCTGAAGCAATTAGCATTCCTTATTTATAGATTGTTGTGCAGCTACCTAAGCAAGGCACGACTGAAGCAAATTTGTTTCCATCTCGAAGTTTGTGTAGACCTCGGATACATCATCATGATTTTCCAACACATCTAAGAGCTTAATGAGCTGTCTGGCAATGTTGCTGTCGGTGACCTCAACGGAAGTAATGGCAGACATGGAGATTGAAGAAGTTGCTACCGTGTATTCAGCTTTTGCAAGTGCATCACGTATGTGCTCGAGGCTAAGCGGGTCGCATGTTACTGTGATAGTTTCCTCATTACTGGCATCGATGTCATCAGCTCCAGCTTCTACAGAAGCTAGAAGAAGATCATCTTCGTTTAACTTGGGATTGCGCTCAATTATTATTTCGCCACGCTCTTTGAACATCCAGCCTACACAACCTGTCTCACCTAAATTGCCGCCATATTTTGTAAAGTAACTGCGTAAATCACCTGCAGTACGGTTGCGGTTGTCGGTGGTGCAGCGCACCATTATGGCTATGCCACCAGGGCCATAGCCCTCGTAGGTAAGTTCTTCCAAGTTATTAGAAGCGCCACTGCCACACCCCTTTTCAATGGCTCTAGCAATATTGTCTGAAGGCACCCCTTCAGCTTTGGCTCGCTCAATAGCTTGTCGCAAGCGAAAGTTGGTATTGGGATCACCACCGCCCTGACGGGCAGCTATTATAACTTCTCGAGACACTTTGGCGTATAAGACACCTTTCTTGGCATCAACGGCAGCCTTTTGCCTCTTTATGTTGGCCCACTTGGAGTGACCTGACACGTTTTAGCCTCCTTGTTGCTTCATGCTTTCCAAGGTTGCAACTGCACCCTAGTGCTAATATGTTCTCCACTTATCAAACTACATGATAACCTCACCGGTCCAAACCACAAAGGATGTTTTGAGAGGCAATGTATGAAATCTAAAAATCTAACTTTAGCTGTTGTTGCTGTCTTATGTTCTTCTGGAGTAGTTACAATTCAGTCGACTCCTGCTCAGAACTTTCAGCTTGCAGCCAAGTCAAAGAAGCTTATAAAAGGCAAGATTGAGCGTGATGTGGTTATGGCTGATGAGCTTATGCTGAAAAGCAAGTATGCTGATGCGGCAGAGTTATACAAGCAAGCCATAAACAGGAATCCCAAGAACATTGCTGCTATTGTTGGACTAGGGATGGCTCTGGGCAAGCAGTTTAAGCTTGACGGTGCAGAGGAGCAATTTGACAAGGCTCTTGCGTTAGATTCCACCAATGCAATGGCCCATAGTGGCAAAGCTTTGGTTTTAATGAATCGCTTGCAATCTTCGTCGGCAACGATCATCAAACAGAGAGACTCCATGCTTAAACAAGCTGAGGCAGAGTGTAAGCAAGCTTTGAGCATTGATCCTAATATGCCAGAGGCACACTACAACTTAGGCATGTGTTACAAAGAACAAAACCGCTTGGACGAAGCCTCAGCGGAGTTTTTGTCTACAACTCAAAACGATCCTCAGTATGCGGATGCCTTTGCAGGATTGGGAATGACTAAACTGGCACAAGGGAGCTTGGCAGAGGCTGCTGAGAATTTTAAGCGGGCTGTGGCAATAAATCCTGGGAATTCTACTGGTCATTATGGCTTGGGTAAGACTTACCTGAAGCAAGGGCTCACTGATGCAGCAATCAAAGAACTCAACACTGCCCTGTACCAGTACCCCAACAGTGCCCCCACGAGGCTAGCTTTAGGTGAAGCTTATGAGACGCAAGGAAACACGGTTGCCGCTATAAAGGAATATCAGGAGTCTATACGCATCAAACCAGAGAATCCTGAGAGCTATCTTCATATTGCAGACATCCGTGAAAGTAGGGGTGATCTTGAATTTTCAATTGCCGAGCTACGTTCTGGGCTTGAGCTTATGCCCCAAAATGGTGATCTCCATTTACGTATTGCCGACGAAAGCTTGCGTCTGGAAAAACTAGATGATGCCATCAAAGAGTATAAGAACACGCTTGATTTGATACCTGGACATAGTGGAGCAGTGAAGGGACTGACCCGAGCCTATTACCTGAAAGCTCAGAAGGAGGCAACAGGAGCTTTTGTGGTTTCCAATGAGTTTGAGGAGGCTGACCGGATCATCCAGCAGGCCATAAGCTTAAATCCAAATGACATGGAGTTGCGTCTAGCTCAAGCTAAAATGCGTGCTCTGTCTGGACAAGCTGTGGATTTGTCTCTCGTCGGTGCTCCTAGAAGTGACGGTGAGCGTGTAGCATACGCAGAAGCTCTTTTAGCTCAAAACAAATTCAAGGAAGCCTCCGAGCAAATGAATGTTGTTATTGGCAATGCTGCTACTGCAAAACAGGCTTTTGCTGTGGCAGATCTTGCTGTAATGGTAAAAGACCTCGATGATGCCGAGGCAGCCTACAAGAAAGCTCAAACATATTCAGGTGGGCAAGAGCGTGCCAAACGTGGACTGGCTGCTGTGTCAAAGGCTAGAGAAACAGCCCGGCAGGATTGTACGTTGGCTGAAGACTTAGCCAGGAAGAAACAGCTAGCTTCTGCTGTCGACAAGTATCATGCAGCAATCTTTGGCAATCCACGTGTTGCTGATGCTCGACTAGGACTAGCAAAGTCCTTGGAGAAATTGTCGCCGCCAGAGCCAAAAGATCTGCGCGAGGCCATTGTCCAATACAAGGCCTACATAGCTTTAGAGCC
>JACQVM010000413.1 GCA_016209785.1 Candidatus Melainabacteria bacterium
CAACAATGGCTTAAACAGGCGTGTGAGCACGAAATAAGTGCTAGAGAAATTGACTAACTCAACAAGTTCCATTGTTGGTGATACTTCTTGTATGACTTTATCTTGATCTAAGTATTCGTTAAATGGAGGCATGGGAATCTCCGATAGATTCCACTCGCCTCTAAGCAAATTAATCTTTCGCCAGCCCTGAACAGTTGCCTCCGACAGTAACAGCATCCCGCCCGGCTTCAGGACTCTTGAACACTCGCTCATTGCAAGTTTCTGATTCTCCCAACTGCCAAGATTAATGAGAACCCTCACAACTACTACTGTGTCATAAGAGGCATCAGGCTGCTCCAAGCACATAATATTGCCAACTGCAAAGTCAACCTTACTACCAGCTTCCTTTGGGAAGCTCCTAAGGTTCTCATTCGCCTCTGCAATCATTTCCGGAATGTAATCCAGCCCAACAATCTGAATGTTTCTTGATTCCGCAAAGTGCAGTGTCGAATAACCATTAGCGCAGCCAATGTCTAACACTCTATCGCCATTATTTAAACGAGCGGATATCTCAGCAATCTCCAACTCAATTACGTTGTGATCAGACCAAGAAGCAGCGGGAGATTTACCATGTTTTTTTGCTTGTTCGGTCCAAAAGGTTTTTATCTCATCAAGAGAATACTTGTTGCTCATCGATGTGTCCTATAGTCTTACAAACAGTGAAATTATAGCTGAGGCCAATAAACTCTTATTGACATTTCTTAAGCAACTATTACTGGCTACTAGAGAGCTGGATTGTTAGAATGCATCAATGTTCTGTAAGAGCGCCCTTAACGCCGGGGTGCCCTCGCATGTTAGTACTCTGGAGGTACTTGCCCTGTGTATGGTGGTTACGTAGACTAGCAACAAGATGCTTACCGAATCTAGCAACGCAACAGTGTGCTCGAGAGAAGAAAGCACTAATGTTGTTAATTCTGTCGAACTTAATGCACATGCTCATGGCAGTGTAGCTAACAGATTGTGGGCTGCCGAACAGGTACTCGATGGTAGCACATCCGGCACTATAGATATCCGTGCTTCGGAATCGTTTGTGTCCTTTATATTCAGGAGCCTGAACGAGCTCAGGGATTTTGATTTTGCAACTTCTACCTTTGTCTTTAATAACTTGCGGCGCCGCTATCGGCGATCGGTGCTGGGATTTGCCTGGAGTCTTCTTAACCCGCTTTTGACCATGACTGTTATGGCTGTGGTCTTCTCCATGCTGTTTAACCGACCCATCAAGTCATACGCACTGTTTATTTTTAGCGGGATGCTGCCATGGACACTTATGAACGATTCTTTGTTAGCAGGCAGTCAGTCAATAGTTTATGCGGAGCATTTTTTAAAGAAGGTGTTTGTTCCTAAATTGTTCTTTCCTCTGGTATCAGTGTCTACGGAAACGGCAAATTTCCTGTTTGCTATGGTGAGTCTCTTGCTTTTATCTGCAGCCTGTGGACTTCAGCTTGGCTTTACTGTGCTGCTTTTGCCGGTGGTTGCTTTGCTTACCTTTCTTTTTGCTTTTGGGCTGGCCCTGGCGTTGAGTGTTATGACTGTTTACTTTCGAGATTTGACCCACATTTTGCAGGTTCTCCTTACCGCTGTATTTTATTTGATACCAATTGTATATCCGCTAAACCTTGTTCCGTCAGGCTTCCAGAAAGTGCTTTTGTTGAATCCGTTTTATTACTTTATTAGCCTTTTCCGCGAAATTATTTACGAGGGCAAGGTTCCAACCTTTACTCAGTGGGCAATACCGACTGCTATAACACTTACGGCACTTGTCCTTGGTTTTACTATTTTGAAATATCGTGAAAAGGATTTAATTTACCGCTTATAGCCATGGGTACAGCAATTGTAGTTGAGAATGCATCCCTCAGGTTCCGAATTTATCGGAATCCATCTCCTGCTCTTAAGGAGGCGGTATTGGGAGCTTTCTCGCGTCGGAGCAAGGTTGATCCGGTGGTTGAGTTTGAGGCTTTACGTAACATCAACTTATCGTTTAATGGTGGAGACCGTATAGGGATTGTTGGGCTTAATGGTGCCGGCAAGTCGACCCTCCTTAAGATGCTGGTGGGTATTTATCCACCCCACAAAGGTAGGGTGCGGGCTAGAGGCAAGATTACTCCGCTTATTGAACTTGGCACTGGATTTGATCCAGAGTTGAGTGGACGTGACAACATTTATTTAAGTGGCGCACTTCTGGGGAGGTCACTTCAAGAGCTAAGAAGGCATGAGCAGAAGATTATTGAATTTTCCGAACTAAACGAGTTTATAGACCTGCCTGTCAAGTATTATTCGTCAGGGATGACTGGAAGACTGGCATTTTCAATTGCCACGGTAATAGAGCCAGAAATTTTGCTCGTAGATGAAATTTTTGCAACCGGGGATGCACACTTTGTGTCCAAAGCATCAAAACGCATGATAGAACTGTTTGACAACTCGCACATTGTCGTCTTTGTTTCACATGACTTGGAGCAGGTAACCAATCTATGCAACCGTGCCATTGTGCTCCATAAAGGTGAAGTGGTGCATGAGGGTTCACCGGCGGCGGTGACAGACTTCTATCTTTCTAGGATTGTCAACCAATGAGTGTCTGGGCACCACTTGTTTCCGTTATCATTCCCTTCCACGGTGAGGCAGAGTATCTGCTCGAGGCAGTGGCCAGCGTTGAGGCACAAACGTACCGCAATATAGAACTCATAATAGTAGATGATAGCTCTGTTGGCTCAGATTGGGACAAGCTTGTCATGGGACGAGAGGCATGTACCATTCCCACGCGCGTGCTGCGACATGCAAGTCGCAGCGGAGCTGCTGCAGCGCGTAATACGGCAATTCGAAACTCGACAGGGGAGTTAATCCTTCCGCTTGATTCTGATGACTTGCTCGATCCGGTCTATGTGGAAGAGACGGTCAAGGTTCTCAACGACGTGGAGTGTGGCGCTGCGTATACTGATCTTAAGCTCTTTGGTGAGCAATCGCTTGTTCTGAGACCGGACTGCTCGTTAATTAACATATTAGCTGGCAAACCGGCACCCGTTTGCATGCTCTATCGACGAGATATGTATGAGTCGGTTGGCGGTTACAAGGAGCATCTTGAGGTCGGGGAGGACTCTGACTTTTGCATCTCCGCGTTGAGAAGGGGCTGGCGATTTAAGCACACTGACCGAGCTATGTACTACTATCGTAAACACTCTCGTAGTACTTCAGCCCTTCGTTATGCTGAAGGCGGGCTTGAGTTGGCACTAAATATCTTCCAGGAGCATAAAGAGATTTATTTGGAGCATCTGGAAGAAATCCTGAGACTCAAGGAACAGCGGTATTGGCACCAGAAGGAAGAATACGCTTATCTGCACCGGGAGTTTCACCTGCTGTTGAAGGGCTATTATGAGCTTCTTCATAAGCGCGCGCTTGAACAATATGGTGTTAAAACAACGCTTACTGCTTTTTTCAAAGCAGTTGCTAATAGGCTTGCCCGCCAGGTTCCAGTGATATCCAAGGTTGCACCGCAAGAGACCCAACACCACCAGGATATCCTGCAATATGAGTAAATCACGGTGCCTGGATGAGGTAACCGGTCACTGGCGCGACATTGCTGCGTCCTGCCTGACTGCCAATGCCTCTGAAATCGCCGAGGCTATGCCGATGTTTACTACGCTTTCAATGGCAGTAGGTAGACCAGGAGATCTCAGCATAGCACAGTGGGCCCATTTGTATGCGCTAATACTCCAATATCGCCCTGACGTAATTGTCGAACTGGGGCGTGGCTATGGCAACTCAACGTGTGTGTTTGCACTTGCTGCTCAGAAGTTGATAAACACTCGGGTATTGAGCTTTTGTCTTAGCGACGATTGGGAGCAACGCACAGTCCCTGCTATTAAAGACTTGGTGGATGATTGCTTTTTTGAGAATCTGCAGATAAATAATGGTGATTTTACAACCGTTTCCTTTAATGAGTTGGTTAAGCCCGGTCAACGGGTATTGCTTTTCTGGGACGCGCACGGATATCAAGTAGCCGAGTTTGTCTTGTCAAATGTAATGCCTGTTTTTGCCGACAACGAGCATCTCATTGTGATGCACGATATCACCGACAACCGTTATTGTGGCATGTCCAAATCCTACGGAGACAAACCTTTTTGGAGTAGCATGGATGAATACTACAGGCGCGGTACAAACTTCTATAACATCTCTTGGTTAACCGGAGTAGTCGATCAGGCTATTCCGGTCCTGGATTTTTGCTTCAGGAACGACATAACGTTACACTCGGCAGACAAGGACGTGCAGGAGCAAATCGATCCAGTAACACGAGCAAAACTAGCTGAGCAGCTGCCACCAGAGATTTTTCCTCAACTGTATCACTGGGCATACTTTACGCTTAATGAGGCTACCGGACCTTATCACTTTCCACCATCGGTGCAGCTAGCAACTGTGGAGCCCACCGAAGTGCAAGTCTTGGCTATACACGAGCAACCAGCCATATCAAGTAAACGTTCATCAACAGCCACATTACTGGAGGGCAATTCTGCCCAGACTAACCAGACCATGCCAGCAGCATCGGCAATCTGGAGCCAGAAAATATCTGAAGCACCATCAGTTTCTTCAGTACAGGAGGCTCTCCCGGCATCTGATACAATCTCTGCTGTCACACGTGACCTTAACAGGGATTGCAACAGCAGCGGCAGTCCTAGTTTGTTAACCAGGATGCGCATAGCTGCCAAGTTTCTTCTCAATCGCTACCCAGAACAGTAATGCCTACTGATGAAACTCACCATATTTGCTGTTCCTAAGCCATTTGTTGGGCACATAGGAATTGTCCAGCAAAATGCTATTCAAAGCTGGATTACCCTAAAGCCGCGTCCTGACGTTATTCTTTTAGGTGACGAGCCTGGAACACGGCAAACGGCGCAGGAGTATCACTTGCGCCATTTGCCAGAGATAGAGTTGAGTGAACATAACACCCCTTTGCTGAGCTCGGTCTTCGCTCAGGGACAGGAAGCCGCAAAGACAGCCTTAGTTGCTTATGTGAATGCTGACATCATCTTGATGAGTGATTTTATGGTGGCAGTAAACAAGCTACCACACAAACGTTTCATGATGAGTGGCCAGCGGTGGAATCTTGATGTAAGGAACGCTATCAATTTTGGATCTCAAGGCTGGGAAGCTGATATTAGCACCCAGGTCATGGACAGAGGAGCATTGGAAGGACCTCAGGGCATGGATTACTTTGTGTTCCCCTGTGGTACCTACCAGCAGGTTCCTCCTTTTGCAATTGGTCGTACGGCTTGGGACAACTGGTTGCTCTATGCAGCCTTGCGTCTCGCAATTCCGATAATTGATGCAACACCTTCAGTTCTGGCAATTCACCAAAACCATGACTATAGCCACCATCCCCAAGGGAAATATGGGGTGTGGACTGGCATAGAGGCACAACGAAACATTGAGTTGCTTGGCGGTCTAGAGTATGGTCAATTTACCTTAGACTGTGCTGATTTTGTCGTGGAGCAACGGGGATTGGTACGCCCGCGACGATCTGCAAGCCAAATTGATTGTTACCTAAACCTTTTGGGAAAGGCACGGCCAAGGACTATGGCTTGGAGATCTCTCATGAGCATAGCACTGCGATGTGATAACTTTTGGAGCGAGTTCAGACACATTTGACATGTGGGAGCAGCCCATTGGCTCAACAATGCAGTCATTCCTTGGAATTAGGCAGTTCTAAGCCAGCCATCTCCGTGGTTGGTTTAGGGAAATTGGGCTCGCCGCTCGCAGCCTGTCTTGCCGCTAAAGGGCATCAGGTTATTGGAGTGGACATCAACGAGTCCTATGTCCGCTCAATAAATAAGGGATGTGCTCCTGTAAGAGAACCAGGGCTGGATAGCCTTATGTACGCTAACAGGCATCGAATCAGGGGTACGTTAGACTTCAGAGAGGCAATACAAGGCTCCACAGTTTCTTTTGTTGTTGTGCCAACACCCAGTGACGAGCGTGGCAGCTTTTCCTTAAAATATGTTTTGCCAGCAGTTGAAGCAATTGGGTATGCCCTTAAGGAAAAGGATGGCTTTCATCTTGTTGTAACTACCTCTACTGTAATGCCTGGAGCAACGCAAAGTGAAATCCTGCCAACATTAGAGAAATGCTCCGGCAAGAAGTGTGGCAAAGACTTTGGGCTTTGTTATAGTCCGGAATTCATAGCCCTTGGCAGCGTCATCGATAATTTGCTCAATCCTGATTTTGTGTTAATAGGTGAATCAGACAAGCGCTCAGGCGACATATTGGCCCAAGTATATGAGTGGTTATGTGCCAACAAGACGCCCATAGCTCGCATGAACTTTGTAAATGCTGAGCTAACTAAATTGTCCGTCAACACCTATGTCACAACAAAAATTGCTTATGCCAATATGCTGGCTGAGGTATGTGAGCAAATTCCTGGTGCTGATGTTGATGTGGTAACAGACGCTCTTGGCTTGGACAGTCGCATTGGCAGGAAATATCTAAAAGGTGCCACTGCATATGGTGGTCCCTGCTTTCCCAGGGACAACCATGCTTTTAGCTGGCTAGCACGTTCTCTGGAGGTTGAGCCTAGTATTGCTGAGGCAACCGAAGCAATCAACGCAAGGCAAGCTGTAAGAATTAAAGATCACTTGATGGCCCATTTGCCGCACGGTTCACATATAGGAATCCTAGGACTAGCTTATAAGCCTGGCACACATATAGTTGAAGAGTCTGCATCAGTAGCATTGGCAAAAGAGTTGGTGTCCTGTGGATGTTTAGTTTCTGCGTACGATCCTAAAATCCAAGATTTAAATGAGGCATCTAATGTTTTAGGACAGGGCATTACTCTTGCTGGTTCAATAAAGGAACTAATTGAAAATGCAGCCGGTATTGTTATAGCACTTCCATGTCCGGAATTTAAGCAGATCATTTCACAAGACTTTATGGTAGCCACACCGCCACGCAAAATAGTCATAGACTGTTGGCGTATGCTTGATAGGAGCCGCTTGGAAGCAGTCTGCGAATACATTGCACTTGGGTCTGGTCCATTGGTCGCCAAAGACAAGCTGCTTGTTAGGGAGTCGAGGTAATGATTGTTGTTTGTGGCGCCGGTGGATTTATCGGCGGACACTTGGTCAGACAGCTGAGGCTTAGCGGCAAGCTCGTGCGGGCTATAGACGTTAAGCCCTTCGATGAATGGTTTCAGCAAGACCCACAAGCAGAAAACCTCCAACTTAATCTAAGCGAAAAAGAAAGTTGCGAGAGAGCACTAAAAGGAGCAGATGAGGTCTATAACCTTGCTGCTGATATGGGGGGCATAGGCTTCATTGAAAACAATCGTGCCTTGTGCATGCTTTCCGTGCTCATCAACACACACCTGTTGCTGGCTGCTCATAAGTATGGTGTCCAGAGGTATTTTTATGCTTCCTCTGCATGTGTATATGCAGCAGACAAGCAACAGTCAACCAATGTAATACCTTTGAAGGAATCAGACGCCTATCCTGCAATGCCAGAGGATGGCTATGGTTGGGAGAAGCTTTTTAGCGAAAGGATGTGTAGACATTTCCAGGAAGATTTTGGATTTGCTACAAGGATAGCCCGTTATCACAATGTGTACGGTCCCTGGGGGACCTATGATGGTGGTCGTGAAAAGGCACCGGCAGCTATGTGCCGAAAGGTGATTCAGGCAAAATTATCTGGGGCAAACAGGATTGAAATCTGGGGCAATGGCAATCAAACCAGAAGCTTTATGTATATTGATGATTGTATTGCTGGCACATTGTCCATAATGGCAAGCACCATTGACAAACCAGTGAATCTAGGCAGCAGTGAACTTGTGACCATCAATCAGCTTGTAGATATTGTTGAAGAGATTGCTCAGGTAAAACTACAGCGGGACTACAATTTATCTGCCCCACAAGGAGTAAATGGTCGAAACAGCGATAATACCTTGATTCGAAGTTATCTTAATTGGGAGCCAAGTATTTCCCTCAATGAAGGCATGCGTAAGACCTACAAATGGATTTACGAGCAAATGACAAAGGACAAGTTCACGCCGGCTCCTATAGGCTATGTGCCAAGCACATCCGTGATAGCCAAGTGAATGCAGCACCTTACCTTTCCATAGTAGCCACTGCCCGCAATGACAATCATGGCGGCAATATGCTGGGCCGCATGCAAATCTTTCTCAATGGATTGCTTGAGCAATGCAGGCGTCATCAACTATCCGCTGAAATTATTATTGTTGACTGGAACCCACCACAAGATAGGCCTCGCCTCGTAGAGGAGCTGTCCTGGCAGCATCAAGGGCCCAGCGAGGTACGTTTCATTGAGGTGCCACAGTCAATACATTCTCGCCTTCAACACGCAGACGTATTGCCGCTCTTTCAAATGATTGCCAAGAATGTAGGAATTCGACGTGCGCGAGGACAGTTTGTTCTTGCAACCAATATAGATCTTATGTTCTCTAATGAGCTAATTGCTTTTCTGGCATCAAGATCACTACAGGAAGGGTGCATATATCGCATTGACCGACACGACGTGCAATCTGATGTTCCTATGGATGCATCAATAGACGAACAACTTGCCTACTGCCACCAAAGCATCATTCGAGTACATACCACAGATGGTATAAGGAAAGTTGCTGCACACAGTGAAAAGGCTGACCCTGGCTCGATTCGATCTATTTCACTGTTAGCGGCCTTAAGAAAGATAGCAAGAGTAATTATGCCTCTTCCTTTGCGCAACGCTGCGCTGCGCTGTCTACCTGAGAGTTCTGTTCTGAAGCTACATCACCTAGGTTTGCTTAATATATTGCCACAGCATGGGAGTTTTCCACACAACCAAGCACCACCATATGGAGGCTTGAATGGCGACAAACTTAATGGTGCTATCCATGAATTACCTTCCATTCATATCAATGCTTGCGGTGATTTTACTTTGATGGCTCGCACAGACTGGTTTACACTGAGAGCCTATCCCGAGTTTGAAATGTATTCCCTTCTTTTGGATTCTTTGCTCTGCCTTACTGGATATCATGCGGGACTTCATGAAATTGTCCTGGAAGACCCTATGAGGATGTATCACATCGAACATGGGGGTGGCTGGACGCCAGAGACTGAGGACTTCTTGAAGTGCAGACTCGAAGCTCTAGCAGTACCTCAGATGACTTCTACAAAGTTATTGGAATTTGACAGACAAATGCAGCTTAACTGCATGCCCACATTGTTTAACGGAGAAGGCTGGGGCTATGCTGGTGAAGAGTTTGTGGAGACTAAGGCACCAATAAGATTATTTCTTAGCACATAGCCTGCCCAAAAGCCAAGCTATTGGATCATAGAACTCATCAACCAAGCGTTCCTTCAAGGGTATGATTGCATTGTCTGTAATGTGAATTTCTTCCGGACATACTTCTGTACAACATTTGGTTATGTTGCAAAAACCAATTCCTACCTGGTCCTTTATTAGCTGAGCCCGATTTACTGAATCCCTAGGATGCATTGCCAATCCGGCTAAACGGACAAGAAACCTTGGAC
>JACQVM010000416.1 GCA_016209785.1 Candidatus Melainabacteria bacterium
AAGGTATTCTCGCCCAGTCTCATCGTAAAGGTACTGTGCCTTACCTTTTACAATGTGCGGCGGATCAGCATAAAGCTGCTTAACACCAGCAACGATGTACCTGTCACGCTTGCGTTTTAGTTCTTCTCTATTAAGAGGTGCTTTCACAGTAAATCCTCCTCTCATACCAAAGCCTCTTTACGATGGCCGCAACACAGCAAACTAGCTACTTAACCGCTAGCTTGGGTACAGCGGTTGCGACCCAATCAACGCAACAAACACCTTAATCAAATGCCGCAATACTACAAATAATTTATTAAGAACGTCAAGAGATCACGGTTAATGCTGGTTAAGAATGCAACATGCTTCCACTTGTATACTTGTCGAGCTTAAACACTGACTTATGGAGCTGTATCTTAGCTCATGATATTCAGTAGCTTCCAGTATTTCATTTTCTTGCCGGCAGTCATACTGCTTTATTGGCGCACCACAGGCGGTGTACGTCTAACATTATTAGTAGCAGCAAGCTATTTCTTTTACATGAGTTGGCTACCTGTCTATGGGCTCCTCTTATTCTTACTCACATGTGCCAACTGGCTCTTTGGACTATTGCTCGGTTGGGCACGGGAAAGATTTTGGCGCTCTGCATTTCTTACAATTGGGCTTACAATCAACTTAGGATGTCTTTTTTTCTACAAGTACGCAAACTTTCTAGTATCCAATCTCACAACGGCTTTGCAATGGGTGCAAAAGTTTTTCGGCATTTCAGGGGGACAAGACAGTTTATACGCAGCACCTCTCATCAATGTACTTTTGCCGCTGGGAATTTCCTTTTTTGTATTTGAGTTCATCCACTATCTTGTAGACATTTATCGAGGCAGCAAGCCTATTAGCTCGTGGATGGAGTTTGCAGCATTTGCTGCCTTTTTCCCTTCGCAAATTGCAGGACCAATCAAGCGCTATCAAGACTTTAGTCAAAGACTTAACAAACCTGAACCACTGACTCAATGCTTGTTTTCTGAAGGCATGACGCTTATTGTACAAGGACTAGTTAAGAAAATTGTGCTTGCAGATCCAATAGGTGCCATAGTCTCTCATGGCTTTACAGCTTCGGCAGCTCTGTCTTGTCCTGATGCATTAATTGCTGCCATTGGTTTCGTAATCCAAGTATACTGTGACTTTTCTGGCTATACAGACATAGGACGTGGTTCAGCCCTTCTCTTGGGAATAAGGCTGCCAGAGAATTTCCAGCTCCCTTACCTGTCACACGACCTAGCAGATTTTTGGCGGCGATGGCATATGTCTCTTTCGTACTGGCTCAGGGACTATCTATACATACCCCTAGGTGGCTCTAAACATGGACGTCTTGCAACCTGGAGAAATCTTTTCATTACAATGACTGTTTGTGGTTTGTGGCATGGTGCTGCTTGGCACTATGTCATATTTGGCTGCATGCAGGGCATAGGACTCATCGTAAACCGACAATGGTGTAGCTTCCTTTCCTGCGTTAAACCGCTAGATGCTGCTTTCAACACTTGGATTGGCCGCCAGCTAGGAACCTTCATTACCATGTCCTTTATCACCATTAGCTTTGTTGTATTTCGCGCACCTGACATGCCACATGCTCTAAGCGTTCTGTCTGGTTTGTCCAATTTAAGTGGAACTAGCATGTTGGCAGAGTCAATCTGTAAGGCAGGGGTCCTTCAATTTCTTGCAATCTATGTAACCTTCTGGCTTACCACAGAACTATTCAAGCAAAGAAAAATTGTCGCAAGTTTCATTTGGGATGCAAGCACAGGTTACAAGCTCCCCGTGCGGATGGCATCCTGGACAATGGCAGTTATCCTCATGATAGCTGCTAAACCAACTGAGATTACACCATTTGTCTATTTCCAGTTTTGAAAGCCTCGTAAGGAGTTACAAAGACTAAGTCAATGGTTGCTTCTGCACCACAAAAGCAATTCTCAAAACAGTCCTTGCCAAGCAATAAGCAAGGTAAGTCATGGCTAGCTCGTGTGGCCCCTTTTGTTGTATGGCAAATTATCGCCATCTTGTGTGCTGAGCTTTTGCTTTTCTCAGCAGGACTGGGTGAAGAGGAAATTCTTCAGCTAGACCCAGATTTAGGAACCAAGCACATGACCAATAAACGTGTGACATGGCGTGTTGAAGGTTATGCACAATCATATTTAAATGGTGATGGTTTGCGTGAATCTGGAGTCACTCTCGCCAAACCACTCAACACATATCGCATTGCCCTTTTAGGAGACTCCATGGTGGAAGGGTTGCAAGTGCCCGTGGAGGCTAGCTTTGGTCAAATTCTAGCTAGACAGTTAAGCCTGCCAGGAAAAGTCAAACCCCCGCCCTTAAGGGTCTCCTCGCATGAGCTGAAGGTACAAGTTTTAAATTTTGGTACTTCAGGATATTCAACAGCGCAAGAGTATTTACAGTTAAAAAAACAAGTTCTTAAGTATCAACCCAATCTAGTTGTCCTTTGCTACAACAGCAGAGACATCTTTGAGAACTGGTCACCAGCCGATGAAGTCATAACCAATGTTCGTCCGGTAGCCTTACATCTACCAGGTGGCAAGCTAGTTGTTCACAGCTACTATGTTAAGCGCTGGCTAAAGTCCCCAAGAGCTAAGTTTCTGCATGCCACGCAATGGCTTAAACAAAACAGCCGTATCTGGGGACTATTAAGCGCAATGGACCTTGACCTGAGCTTGCACAACAGTATTTATCGCACCTTGATTTTGTTTTTGACTCAACCAAAGAAAGCTGTTCGGCAATTAGCAACGGCAGTTACGTCAGTTAATTCGCTGGTACCAACATTTCAAATAAAAACTTTCGAGGATACTGGCAGTCAATCCAAACAACCATCCTTCAACAGTGCAACCTCTAATAAAGTACTTAAGATGAGCCCTGTCCCCCAAGAAACTAATCATCAACTGGACGGTAGAAAGATTTATCTTGGGCTTATAAAACGCACAATGAGCTCGCTTATCGCTGAGATGCGCCAAGAATGTAATCATGCTGGTGCTAAGTTTGTCCTTGCTACATTACCTGTGCGTGCCTCCTTGTGCCCAGCTCCTGGCATGGAAACAGAGTTCTACAACATAGACTATGCTCACGAAATTAAGTTGTTGACAGATATCTGTCAACAACAAGATATTCCCATCATGAACTGCCAACAGCTCGCAGAACAGTTGCCTCTCAATCAACGCTCAGCCTTATTTTACTCCGTGCATCTGACGCCTGATGGACATAAGTTTCTTTCTCATGCCCTTAACGGCTTCTTGCAACAACAAATGGCTCAAAGCTATCAGCAAGGTAAGCCACAGCCACCACTTTAGAGTAGCTCTTGTCCTTGACACTCAATTGCCTGGTTGCTAGGATGAGCTACTGTTTTGCGCCCGTAGCTCAGCTGGTAGAGCACTCGGCTTTTAACCGATTGGTCGTGCGTTCGAGTCGCACCGGGCGCATGGTTATCTTGTCGAGGACTAGCGACTGCGGTCCAACCAATCAACAATCTACCAAGGGAAGTTAACCCTAAAATACAAGGGCAGATTGTCGGTTGCCAAGCCTCCAGGAAGATCGACTACCCCCACCTGAACACCCCGTTCCTCCAACGACTGTGGATACAAATACAAGGATACGGAG
>JACQVM010000038.1 GCA_016209785.1 Candidatus Melainabacteria bacterium
ATGCAATCCTGACCACTGACTTTGGGAAGCCTTTTCATACAGCTATTAAGATAGCCTCAAATGTCTCTGGGGGTATAGAACGCCCATCTTCCACAAGGACCGAAATATAAGCTTCAATAGCCTCCTTGACGTTCTTGATAGCCTCGTCCTTTGTCTTTCCTTGGCTTAGGCAACCTGGCAAACTAGGACATTCAGCAACCCAATAACCATCCTCACCTGAGTATATGAAGACCTGACGCATGATATTTCCCACACTCTCCAATCAAACATGTATTCACTCTATCCTTTATTTTGCCTTACAGATACATCAAAGTCCAGCCTGGTTTCAAACCTTCAATAGGTTAAATCATGTTTGTCCTGAGCAAGATTTTTGCAAAATCACCACAATATGGTAGATTATCATCCAGATAATGGGAGCTGATATTCCAGAACTGTAGGAATACCACACACAAGTCTCAAGCGTTACATAACCTGGCTCGAACGATTGTACTTGCTATCTTTTTTGCCTTCTTGGCATGCAAACGTCGGACAGCGGCTCATCAAGGCTTCGAAAGTTTATTTCTCTGATACAGGAATACTGGCTCACCTTCTCAAGATTAACCAAGAGAGGCTCTCCAGGCAGCCAACCTTTTCTGGTCCAGTTTTGGAAAACTTTGTTTTTGCAGAGCTGGTCAAGCAGCGCTCCTGGATGACTCAGCAACCGGATCTTTTCTACTTTCGCACAGCCAGCGGCGCCGAGGTGGATTTTGTCCTCGAGGAGCCCGCCGGAAAAGTTGTAGGCATTGAAGTAAAGGCCAGCCAACAATTTGGCCTGCATGATCTAAGAGGAATGAAACTGCTAGCTGAAGCAGCCGGCAAACGGTTTCACAGGGGCATTATTCTGTATCTGGGTGACAAAGCCATGCCTATAGATAAGAAGCTCTACCTTATGCCAGTCTCAGCACTCTGGCAACTGTAACTTTACAGAATATGTGTGCCTCAACTGTGCAATTCAACCTTCCATAGCCTTGTGGCAATCTGTAGGCTAGAACACAGGCAGGCATAAACAATTACCGTAGCGTAACCGTCATGACTCCAGGCAGGTTATGGTCAACACATGACGAGGTACAAAGCTACAGGGAGCCATTACATAGATTGCACAAAGACCTGTGTAGGCAGTTTTATGCATTCTAGTTTTTTTGGCGCAGGATTTTACTATGACAAGCGACAAGCCAGAATCTAAGAAAAAGTCAACTAAAAGCGCACAGATTCAAAAGTTTGTTGCTTACTGTGAAAGCCCTCAAGGACAAAAAGCATTGAGTGATTCTGGACTCCAGCCTGCACAAATTCAAGCCATGGTAGAGCGGGCAGCATGGTTGGTCGACCCTGATATTAATCGTTTTCCAAACGCGATTGAGCCATACCGAGATTGCCGGCGAATTAGGCAAAGATTGTTCTCCTTAACTGCCAGTTGGATTACTGGATTAAACCTTCTGGTATGCGTCTATGGTGCTGCGCAAGCACTTCCCAATCAACACAAGCAAGTTGATGCTATTTATGACCACATTCCAGAGTCTATAGATACCTCAGGCAAGTACCTCATTTACCTTCATGGCAAAGTAATTGAAGATCAAGGTCCTCACGCAACCATCCGACAGCATGGCAGCTATCAATACCATGCAATTCTGAGAGCCATAGCCGGTCATGGTTTCATTGTTATAAGTGAAGTTCGTCAACCCAGGACAATAGGTTCCAAGTATGCTCATAAGGTTGCTGAGCAAGTACGTAGTTTGATACAAGCAGGAGTACAAGCAGAAAATATTACAGTAGCCGGATTTTCTAAAGGTGGTGGCATTGCCATTATGACATCTGCCTTGCTACAGAATCCCAAGATAAACTTTGTCATATTGGCTGGCTGTGGCAAAGGTCCACGCTCTGGACACCAAAATACACTGGCTCAACAGTATGGCCCATATCTACATGGTCGCATGCTGTCACTATATGATGCTGCCGACGAAAGCACTGGCACCTGTCAGGAATGCTTCGACCGTGCTTCAGGGCTTAACCACAAAGAAATTGTGCTTCAAACAGGACTAGGTCATGGCTTGTTCTTTGCTCCACATAAGGAATGGCTCAATATTGTTTTTGACTTTGCAGGCAAGCCCTCTGTTAAAATGCCTTCCGAATAGTGGCAACAATGGCTATCAACCATCACTTTCTTACATGGGACTAGCATTCCGCCTAGCTATATCGCTTTGGAATGGTATGATCATTTCTTGATGAAAACCGCTCGGTATTTTGAAGAGCAAGTTTTGCGTAAGAGGCCCTACCTTAAGAAGGAATGGTGTGAGTTGATACTTCAAAATCCACTTAAGAGAGAGGTTCAAAAGGACAGTCGAATAAGGTTTTGGGGAATTGTGCCAGAGATGCGTACGCACGTTCTGCGCGTTGTAACCCTAGAAGACGGTCAAACCATTCATAACGCCTTTTTTGACAGAAACTTTGGAAAGGGGGATTTATGAAACTGCATTACTACCCCGAGACAGACTCACTATACATAGAGTTGAGCAATGAAGCTAGCTCTGAGTCACGAGAAATTGCCGATTGTGTTGTTGTTGACTTTGATGCTGTAGGTGATGTCGTTGGTATTGATATCGATCATGCATCGAAAAAGCTAGATCTCAGCAGCTTAGAAGCTATCGCACTACCGCTGAAGCAGACAAGGATTGCCTAACTGTGCAATCTCATAACTTATGAGTCATCATGTTCGTAATCAAATTCATCTTCTAACCACTCATAGAGCTCTTTGTCTTGCTCTTGGACCTCGTCGCAGTCAATCATTCCACGCTTTAAACCTTCTAACACTATACGATTACGTAAATCATAAGCTGCCTCATGCCCCGACATGTCGTGCAAAAGCTTAGCTTGAAGAGCCTGTATACGGTTTTGCACTCCACGAATGCTTATGTGCCGCCGAGTAGCAATAGCTCGATCAGTGAGTCCTAGAGCTAAATCTATAAGAGTGTCATACTCTTCATCGCTGAGCGGTTGCTCTTGAGTTTGCAAACGTTTTTGAACAGCTCTCACTACTGGATCAATATATGGATTGTCGTACATCAGCACAGAAAGAATTGCATAGGCTAACTTATCATCACTAGCAGTCTTTAATGCATAACCATGAATTGCCTCATCAGGCACAATCTTGCCTAGCTCACGAACATATGCTTCTCGATGATACTGAGACCAAAAAAGTATTTTTGTTTGTGGGCTTTTCGACCAGATTTGCTGTGCCATCTTAATGCCATTCATTTCTGGCATTGATATGTCACTGACAATCATGTCAGGATGAACTTGTTCAAAAAGCTTCAGTGCTTCGAGTCCGTTGGTTGCTTCATGAATTTGTAGAGGGCCAGGAACTTTTTCCTTGATAAGCTTAACTACATGCTCCCGCTGAGATTCTAAATCCTCTACTACCATCAGTGACAATGCCTTTTCTTTTTCAGCCAATTCCTTAGGTATCGGAAGCATTACAGACGGTGTCATCTTTGCTGGTGCCCTTGCTGCCTCCAGATCAAGTCTCAATTGTTCCATCGACTGGTAACGCTCACCAGGATCTTTAGTTAGGCACTTCAAAACAATTTCTTCTAGCCGGCATGGTATCTCTAATATGGGCAAAGTAGAACATAGTGGTGCTGGAGTTTCATAAACTTGCTTCTGCATTGTTTCCATCCAGTCAGCACCCACAAATGGCGGCAAGCCTGTTAGCACCTCATGCATGACACAACCCAATGAATAAATGTCTGAGCGCAGATCCAACTCACGTCCGCGACATTGCTCCGGACTCATATAAAGTGGGCTTCCAGGAACCTCGTTAACATTTGTCAGTTTTTGGAAGGCAACTCCTGATTCCGGTAGAAATGTCGCCAGCCCAAAGTCAACAACTTTAGCAACGGTGCTCCCTTTAGGTGTCCTAGCAAGAATGATGTTGCCTGGCTTAAGATCCCTGTGCAATACCCCCATTTGATGAGCATGTGCTAGCGCCCGACAAACCTGCATTGTTAGTGCAACGCACCAGTCAGCCGACTGTGGTCCATTTTTGTCTAGAAGCTCCTCTAAGGACTCCCCTTCAACAAAATCCATAACCAGATAGGGTTGTCCTTCGCTCAACAAACCAAAGTCAAAAGCTGTTACAAGATTAGGGTGATTCAAGCGGCTAAGAGCCTTTGCTTCTTGTTGAAAGCGCATAATGGTTGCTTGATCTTTCACCAGCCGGGCGTGCAGCATCTTAATGGCTACCAAACGATCCATAAGCTTGTGCCTAGCTTTATACACAACACTCATGCCACCGGCACCAAGACGAGAGATAATCTCATACTTCTCAGCCAGTACCGATCCTATCAATGGATCTTCATTGTCTAGCATCAGCTCTTTTCCATGCTTTGTGCAGGCTGGGCTCTCCTGGTCAGTCAAGCTGCCACACTCAGCACAAAGCTTGCCCTTTACTTCCCCAGCCTCGGAGCTAGCCATATCTCATCCTTCTAATTGGCACCGCGCCATGCTTTAGATAATTATTTCATCTTTTGAGCAACCAGCTTCAAAGATTGCTAAATTCTGGCGAAACAAAGCCAAATGATTAGGATTGGTAATATACCTTGCAGCCACATGTTCAAGTGTGCGATGAGCCGCTTCAACTTCCCTGTCAGCAATTTTGGCGCTGCGTATCCTATCGTTAGACTGCTGCTCAACTTCTTGCTTGCCACGCGGGGACTTATCAGGCATACCACCCGAGGATTTGTCTTGCTTGCCCTCATCGTGTGCTGCAACATGAGGAGATATCCTTTTCTGGTCAGCCATCTGCCGCCAAATTGACGAGGAAAGATCCTCAGCCTGAGCATTCATATCTCGCGCTTGTGCTTTTGATTCCCCATGCTCCATATTGGTACTCTTGGGCATTGCCCTGTCCTCAGTTGATCATCTTAGAACAACTCCCGTCCTGTTACTTCCATATGCTTAGCAGCTATAAAGCTTGTACCCATGGAACTGCCTACTTTTGCAAGCTAGTTGCCGGGAGCTTGCCATATTTAGCAATTGCACCCCAAACCTGAAGGTCAACAACTTGATCTTGTTGTGGTTTGGCACCAGAAAGATTGCCGTATACTGCCACTTGCTCAGATGGGATAGAGGCTTTAAGAGCACCTTTAATAGAGCCCAAAGACCCATGACAGTCTTGCGAAATAACAACCGGACGAACTTCTGTTTTTACTGTCTGTTGTTGAGGAGAAATGGTGGGAACATGTACTGGCTTGACATAAAGCTTTTGCCCCACTCGACGGGCAGGTACAGTAGAAATCCTTCTAGCCCCTTGAGTAAAGCCAGTCATGGCTGACCAATGCCAGTGTGCTAAGGTTGGGTCGCCCTTAATTAGTTCCTTCTCCCAGCCAACAATCCGATAGGAGCCAGTAGTAACCCTCACTTCTGGGGTAACACCACTAGCCAAAGCCCCGCCAGCATTTAGTAACAATAAGGAAGTAAACAACAACAATCCTGTTAGTAACTTTGCCTTTTTCATTGCACGCTCCTCCTCTCCTGTAAGAGCATGTTAGATTAATTGCAGGGGATGCCACAGGTAGATAAACGTAAGAATGGGTGCGTAATTATACAGTCTCAATTAGATTCTCAATGAATATCAGTAAATCTAAAAACCTTGTGACACGTTTACCCAGACTCGCTATTAGCTTGGTGCTCATTGCCGAACTAACACTGTCCTTTCTCTTAAGCCCACAGCGCGCAGCCTCGCTGCCAGAAGACGAGCCAATACCAGAAGGAACATGGGGTGGTTATGCAGGACCGCAAATAAACGCTCAAAAGGTCCTTTACGAAACCATGCTCAAGGTGTCCAGCAGCATCAAACAGTACTGCTCTAAGCACAGACACTGCCCAGAAGCAGGCGATGAGGTAGAAGCATTAACAGCGCGCCTTCGCGAATTGATGCCCAACAACCCTTATACTCCCGGCGGATCAGAAGCAATCAAAGTCAAGCTCTCGTTCGAGGAAAGCTTAAATGAACCACTACTAGCCCAATACCAAGACAAGCCACCCAGCCACTGGACCGCACCTGTGGGCACCATTAGTGTAGTTATAAGCAACAGCAATAATCTGTTTGTTATCTGGGGTGCTGGCATGGATGGTCGGCCAATACGACATCCAACAACGCAGCATGTCACATTGGTAAGCCGGCACTGCCTAGAATAGGATTGACAATTTGTTGGTTTGCATCTAGCCCCTGATAGGCTTCTCCAAGCTGCACCTTGCCACCATATGTGCTACCATAGTGAAGCATGACGACAGCTTTGTCAAGAAGCCGATCCATTCAGATTTCAAGCGATGGGATTGCCTCTTAGAGGGTATGAAGTTATAGCTACCCTCAAAGGAGAAAGATATGAGCAAGTTGACAAATTGGATCAAGCAACTCTTGCGTGGCATCTTCCCAACCAACAGCACAAGTGCCTGGGACGCATATAGGCTCACCAGAAAGCAGATAGTTATAGAAGCACCAGTAGAGACTCACTCGCACTCCGTGGTGGTGGAATTACACCGTCCCAGTCGCGCCAGTTAATAGTGAGCGTAGCTAATTTGGCCATGAAATGGGTTGGCTACAACTGCAAATGCAAATTGTGCATCGGGCATTTAACTCGCTACACTTATAGGGGCAGTACTGGAGAAAACAACAATGCAAGAACCAACACCCACCAGCAAGGTACCACCGGGGGTAACAGAGTTTGCCACTGGCTACTTCAGCCAGGTAAAGTCAGTTATTTTGAACCCCAGGGAGTTCTTTGACAGCATGCCCACGACAGGTGGGCTCTATGAACCATTAAAGTTTTTTGCTGTGGCCATGAGCATCGATGTTGTCATGTCCTCGATTACCAGTATGAGCTTGTGGGTAGCCCTCACTAAGCTCATTCTTTTGCCTATTGGACTCATTCTCATAGTGTTGCTGGCCAATTTCTTGGCTCAAATGATGGGAGGAAAAGGACAATTTGAAGCAACCATGCGTGTCTATGCTTACAGTAGTGCCACACTACTTGTTGGCTGGATACCCATTATTAACTTTCTGGCAGCCTTATACGGCAGTGATTCCGCAAGCCCGCAACTGACAACGAAACTTTGTAGCGACTGAAGGTGCTCAGCCAGCGCTTGGC
>JACQVM010000418.1 GCA_016209785.1 Candidatus Melainabacteria bacterium
GTGCCATATTGCTCCGATTGATCCATGTTCTTCCTTTATCTTCTCTATTAAATGGCTCACAGAAGCTTTGTCAGCTAAGTTAGCCAGGTATATCGGTGAGCTCTCATGTGCAGCTTCCCCAGAAGATAAACTAGACAGGTCCTTTGAGCTTGATGCTTGGCTGTGCCGAATGATAATAGCAGTCTGTCCGCTTGCATTTAGCTTTGCTGCTAAAGTGACGGCAACACCATTTCCATCATCTGTAATGAGCACTTTCATGAGTTGTTTGTTGCTAGATACCATTGCCGGTGGCAACTCAATGATGTTTATGCGTCCACGAGTAATTCTTGACTTGCTTTGTTGGACACTTGATGGTTGCATCTGGGTTGGATCGGAAGAGCTAAGGACAATGGGCTCAGAGCCTAGTTCATGAGTAATCCAATCTGTTATTCCCTTGAGTGTTTTTGTGCCTGCCAGTTTCTCGATGCCAGACTCTAGCTGCTTTTGCTTTTGCTCCGGTAGAAGCTTTCGAAAACTGTTGAGGATCTCTACTCGCTTGATTGAGTCTATGCCGAGATCGGCCTCTAGGTCGAGCATTGGATCAAGCATCTCTGGGGGGTAGCCCGTACGCTCACTGACAATTTCAATTAGTCCAGCAATGAGATCTTCAGTTTTGGTAGTTGTCGGGTTCGACTCCTGAGTGTCGGCTTGCTGTGTGACTATTGCGGTCAGCTCTTGTGCTTCGTCAGGCTTAGGAGAATCATTGTTCTCAGCAGGACTTGTGGGTATTGTTGCAGTGACTTGTTCTTGGGCAGGTACGCTTGGAGCCAGAGATGCTAACGATATGGTCTTAAAAGATTTGCTTAGCTCAGTCAAACCATTAGCTGCCTCACCTGATTCGCGGACTGATCCGAGGTACGCCAGCATAACCTGTTGTTGTGTTTCTAGAAAACTGTTGGTCATTTGCAGCATCGTGCGCTGAAATTCAAGCATCACCTCGTTGGATGGCTGCCTCGTTGGTTTGTCGTTTGGGGCAGGTGCGTGTTCATTTTGGTCCTGTGACTGGTGTGCTTTATGGCTACCACTGTCTGGAGCTGTATACTTGGTAGTGGTGGACTGTGATGGATGGAACTCGGGCTGTCTATTGGTGCCAGACTCCTTCGCTTGGGGTTGCCTAATTGTTGTACTATTTATCAGGTACTTGAAAGACCTGTGGTTAGCACCCTTTTTATTGGTTTCTCCACTGGGGTTGGTGGATTTAAGCCAGTCTGGGAAATTGTACTTGAGAATGTTTGTTAAATTAACTGGGACGCCATGACAAGCAAGCTCGGCTAATGTGTGCTGGAGCTGACTTACGCCTGGACGCCCAACGCGATCGCAGGACACGGCTAGATGAGGTCTATCGCCAAGAATTGTGCTAACCAGGTGGGTAAGAACAGAACCTGGACCAACTTCAACAAAGATGCCTGCTCCTGAGCGATACATTTGTTCAATTTCCTGAAGAAATTGAACAGGCTGAATTACATGCTCGGCTAACATGCTGGCAATTGCGCTTGTATCGGTGCTATAGGGGTTGGCTGTAGTGTTAGAAAATACAGGTATGCATGGTGTGGCAAATGTGATACCCTGCAAGATTTTTTCCAGCTCTGTTTTGGTGGAGGCCATATGGGGAGAGTGGAATGCCTGGGACACTGGTATGAGTTTGGAGTGAACATTTTTCTTGCCGAGAGCATGTATTGCAGCCTCAACTGCATTGCGCTCGCCAGCTAAAACGCATTGATTTGGAGCATTGATGTTGGCGAGCGTTACGTCAGCAAGGCTCTGGAGCAACTCCTCGATTTGTGCAACACTGGCTGTCACAGCTGCCATGGATCCCTGGGCTTGTTCACTGGAGCGTGACATGAGATGTCCTCTCGCCTCAGACAAATGCAATAGATCATCTTCACTAAGGGCGCCAGCACAGCAGAGGGCTACGTATTCACCAAAACTATGACCTGCTACCATGTCTGGTGCAATTGCTAACGAACGCAATACCTTTAACATGGCCAAATCAGCTGCTGCCATGGCTGGTTGGGCAATATGAGTCTCTGTCAAGACATTCTGCTGTAGCGCTTGCTCTTCTGAAGTGAAAGCTGGTGGAGGGAAAATGTACCTGCTTAGGAGCTCGGGGAAGCAGCCGTGCAATACGGTGTCGGCTTTCTCAAACACCTGAGTTACATCCGCAAAGACAAGCGAAAGATCGCGGAGCATGTTTACGTGCTGCGAGCCTTGTCCTGGGAAAAGGAAGGCAATCTTATGGTTCATCGCCAGCGGATGTTCAACAAAGTAGATGCCGCGTGGATCTTTGATTTCCAGACGATTGGTGTCTGAGAGTAACTCGAGTGCTTTTTGTAGCTTGAATAGCAAATCATCTAAAGTTAATGCAACTATAGATAGGCACAAAGATGCTACGGAGCTGTCACTGTGTGGCTGATTGAGGTTGCTCAGGTGCCAGCTAGAGGCACAACTGGCTAATGTTGGTCTTTGTTCTTTGACTACAGGGCCTGGTGGGTTGTTGGATTGTTGTGCGATGGCCTTTTGTATTAATTCTTCAAGTGCTGTAGCTGCTTTCACAATTGCCTGCCGTGAGGTCCCGCGAATGAGAAACAGCTCGCTTTGTGAACTTTGTTTCACGGGTTGTTTACATGACAATCCTTTTTCTGGATGTTCTTCCAGTACAGCATGGAAATTGGTGCCACCAAACCCAAAGGCGCTTACCCCCGCACGTCTTGGTAGCACTTCAGCCAGCTCCACGGAGACCCCGCCCTTAAGGGCGGGGTCTGTCAGATCTGTTTGTCCGGGGTGCAAGCCCCCGCCAAATTCCTCAACAAACCCCGGCATTAATGCCGGGGTTTGACCTGCCGGATAGCTTAACCATGGTCTAGCTTGTGTGTTTATGTAAAATGGGCTTTGGTGAAAGTTGCAGGTTGGGTTTGGATTATCTACTCCAGAGGTTGGGGGGAGAATTCTGTGATAAAGCGCTAGAGCTGTTTTTATCACGGATGCTAGTCCGGCGGCACACTTGGTATGACCTATCATGGTCTTAACAGACCCAATAGCGCAGATCTGGCGAGCCGCGTTGGCCTTGTTGAATACCTGACAGAGTGCTTCAATCTCTGCTTTGTCTCCGGCTACAGTTCCGGTGCCATGAGCCTCTATTAGACCAATTGTTGCTGGCGATATGCCTGCATCCTCATATGCTCGGGACAAGGCAAGAATTTGACCGGACGGGCTTGGTGCAGTAAGGCTTAAATCTCTTCCGTCGCTTGAGCCACCAATACCTCTAAGTACTGCGTATACTCGATCGCCGTCACGTTCGGCGTCGCTTAGGCGCTTCAACACTAACATGGCAATGCCTTCACTAAGGACAATTCCATCTGCACTTGCATCAAAGGTGCGACAATGCCCTGTCGGAGATAAGGCATGTACCTTGCTGAAACTCAGGTAATCGCCAGGTTGATTGTGGGTGTCGGTGGCAGCCAGTAGGACAACATCACTTGCCTGGCAGCGGAGATTCTGGACTGCTACATGGAGCGCTGCTAAGGAAGAAGCGCATGCAGCATCAATCGAGAAGTTAATTCCACCTAGATCTAGGCGGTTTGCTACTCTTCCGGCAGTAACATTGCCCAGATAACCAGGGAGTGTATCTTCCGACCATTCAGGCAGACGCTCTTCAAGAATCTTTCTGTAGTGCTCATCCATATCAGATAGCTTCCAGTCAAGCATCGAGCGCAGTGAATAAAAGGCAGTAATGGGACCGTGCCCGGCATTAGCTAAAATTACTGAAGTGCGCTCCTTGGGGAAGCTCCGCTCGAGATAACCTGCATCTTCTAGTGCAGCACGAGCTACTTCTAAAAGAATAAGCTGCATTGGATCTATAGATGACAAACTACTGGGTGGGATTCCATAACGCGTAGGGTCAAAAGGAATCTCTGGCAGGAAGCCTCCCCACTTGGAGTAGGTCTTGTCCCGTGCTTGTGGATTAGGCTCGTAAAGCCTTTCCCAGTCCCACTGCTCTTTGGGTACTTCTGTTATTGCATCTACCTTGTTTAAGATGTTATCCCAGAAGCTGCTAAGATCATGTGCTTTGGGGAAAACGCATGACATGCCTATTATGGCAATGCCTTCTCCTTGGTGAGGCTGTGCAGGTGAGACTGTGATTGAGTTCTGGCTTGCAACCGCATTTAGGAAATTTAGGCTGTCGTTGGATACACTGTGGTGTAATTGAGCGATAGTTGTCGTCTGGCTGCGTAACGCTGCAACCTGTCCCATCATATACATGCCTTCCGACCACTGGATCTCATCTGATATCCTCACACAAGCGGCACCAGTGTCAGGGCTACGTGTTACACCTTTGCTAGCGGTTCGTAGTCGGCCTAGGTTGAGCAGCTCTAAGGACTCTCTTATCTCATTGCGGCTACGACCTTGTTGTTCGAGCTGTCTGCGGATGTCATTAAACGTCTGTCGATATGGCGAATCAAGGCAGCGAATTGCATGACCAGGGCCTGTTTCTAGCAAGACTGTTTGCTCGCAGCGTAAGGCAGCCTCTTGGAAAGTTTTTACAATGGCACCGCTTACAACAGCTTCTTCAGTAAACAGATAGGCTGTTCCCATAAGGATGCCAACGCGGACCCCACGCTCAGCTAGCGGTGCAGCCAGGGCTGCCACCATGGCTGCAGAGATATGATCATGGATACCACCGGCAAAAAGTACCTGGAAAGTGGAGGCGTCATCTTTTGCTCCAATCGAAGACAAGAGCACTTCTATTGCGGATTCCCAAAGTACAAAGCTGGAACGCGGGCCAACATGTCCCCCACACTCCTTGCCCTCGAAAATAAAATTGTGCGATCCCAGCTCTATGAAAGAGCTCAGCAAACTAGGAGAAGGGACGTGCAAGTAAGTGACAATGCCCATGCTCTCCAGAGTCTGTGCTTGATCTGGCCTACCACCTGCAATTAAGGCAAAGGGAGGTTTATAGCGTTCAATGGCAGCCAGTTGTTCTTCACGTAGTTCTTTGGGAACAAATCCTAAGAGTCCAACTCCCCAGCTAGATCCAGCAAGCTGATTATGGCAGTCTGCCAGCAATTGTTCTGCGTCTTGTTTGCGCATAAGAGCTAGTGCAACAAATGGTAAGGCTCCATCCCTGGACACCGACACAGCAAAGTCAGCACTGTCACTAACGCGAGTCATAGCCCCTTGCACAATAGGAAACTGTGTCTTATGGGAGACTGCCAAAGGAGACCCTTCTCTTAGTGGCGCCAGCGTGTTAGCAACCCTTATGTTGTCACAGACGCTTTGCCAAATAGCCTTCAGTATGCCAGCGGTATTTAGAAATCGAGCTGCCAAGGAGGCTGCAAATGCTACGTCTTGGCTCAAAAACCACAGACGATCCCAAATACTAGACCTCTCAAGGCTTTCATGAACTTCCTTACAAACAAGTGTTCGCCAGGCAGCCTTGAGGCTGTCATTGGGCTCTAGGGTATCATTCAGGAGTCCCTGCAGCTTGTTGTTCAGGGAGTCTACGGCCGGCAGCCCGGCTCTTGCATAAACACGGTAACTTTGCCCGGCTGCTGAGCCAATAGCAGTAGTTTCGCTACCATCTAGTTTGGCTATTTTTGCTTGAATGTCTATAGGTAAGGGTGACTCTTTGGTCAGCAGCAGTTGACCTTCAAGAACTATCCCGGCACATCCAGCAACATAGCAAGCAGAGGCGGTATTAAGTCCAATGCCTCCTTCGGCCCATATGGGAATTGTTAATTGCTGGGACAAGTGCTGCAAAAATACAAAGGTTGTTTCTTCTGCAACGCACCCACTCGCCTCGTGACCTTTGGCGATAATTGCATCAGCTTGCGCAGCTTGTGCTGAGAGAGCCTCTTGAAGACTTGTTGCTTCCACAAAGGCAGCAAGCCCGTGACGGTGGGCAAGCTCAATAGCTTCCTCCAACTGAGCTTGTGTGTGGGCAAACTGTCCAGTGGTTAGTATGACTAAATTTGACCTGTCGATCCCGTGAGCAGCTAATCTGGCTAGGGTGACTGTCAGTGTGGTGAGTTGTGTGACGCTGCATTTGATACCACAACGACCTCGACCGAGCCTTATCACCTTTTCAATTGAGGTAGCAAGCGCCAAGTCGTCACGAACAAACTCAGCCCCAAGAACTCCTATTGCACCTGCTCTTGCGGCTGCCACTGCAATTGTAGGATTTGAGAGTGACTCCGGCCAAGTTGATGGTGTCAGGGCAATGATTCCGAAATTGGACATCTTACCTAGCCTTTTGTTGAAATATGGTCTCACTGCTTCAGCTTGTCAAACTTGAGTCAGCCTCTAGAAATTTAGGCTGTTATGGCATCCAAGTTGATTGCTGGGACCTTTTATTCCTTAAGATCTGTCTACCGAGTAAGGAGAATAGAGTATACAAGGTAAAATTTGTCATTGGCATTGGAGGGGTTTTAACAAGCTCAGCTCAGTTGAGAGAAAGCCCTGGCTGAACCACTACAGTTTCGGCAGGTCCTCGCAACTCGTATGTAATCCCGCGCCATTGAATGCGATTGGTAACCAAAGAGTACAGTGTCATGAAGGGCAACATGACGTGAGCTGCAGGGACAGCGAGGCAAAAACGCCAAAAGCTTTCCCGTAGCTCACCGTTACGGTCACAGAGCACCTTTTGCCACAAAAGTTGTGCCTTCCATAAGAACCATAGCTCGATTGGCAATAAGCTAAGCCCGGCAAGGCTAGCAAAAAGATAAACTGTCTTGTGGCTGATGATTGTGAGGACGAGAGCCACCATCATTGCGGACAGCCAGATGGTCATAAATGAAGCTTTTACGAGTGCACGTTGCCAGAGTTGAGGATAATAAACCTTGGTTAATATGAGTTGGCGATTAGTCCACTCCCAGATCTCGGACAGTGTTGCATCTCCATGGCTAGCTACCAGGCATTGCGGTACAAAGTGAATCTTCAACCCAAGCTTTTTAACAGAGGTGGTCAAAGAGAGATCGTCATCTGCTGCCTTTTCCCAGGATTTAGCGACCAAAGCCCTGGCGAAAGTAGAACGGTGGATAGCCATTGCACCACCCCAAGCAAAAGAAAAGTTTGGGTGTACCAATTCCCATGCTGACATACGATTCCACAAAGAACGTACCACTGAGGGAAGGTCACCCTTGTAAGGGATGTAAAAGCGGTAACCTGTTGTGGCACCAATTGTTGGATTATCAAGGCGATTTACGAGAAATCTTAGAAAATTGGCCGTGGCAATAACATCAGAATCTACAAAGACTAGTACTTCGCAATTGGGAGATATGTGCCCAAGTGCATGAAGCTGGTTGTTGATTTTTTGAGCTCTAATTGGATTGTCGCCGGCAATCACTAGCTTGAGTGGCACATTGTAAGATTGTTGTGAGATCTCTTTGAGAATTGGATAACAAGGATCACTTGATGACGCTATGCTGAAAATGACTTCAAAATGTGGCTTGTTATTCTTTAAGTAATTTTGATTGAGTAGTTTGACAATGTTGTCACGAAAACCTGGATCCACTCCCTTGCAAGGTAATATTACCGAGACATAAGGCATGTA
>JACQVM010000052.1 GCA_016209785.1 Candidatus Melainabacteria bacterium
CAGAGTGTGTCCATGGCGAATCAAGAATAAAGTTGTAATGGTTTCCTCAGGATGCAGAGTTTCTGTCAAGCATCTGCCTCCGACTTAGACCCAACACCTCCACAATTTGCCTCAGACTCTATTTTTAGAGGTCTTGTAAAACCGTATATCTTGCGAATCTCCAGAAGCTTCTGTATCTGTTGGGCAGATAACTCTTTGACGCCTCCTAAAATATGGGCAACAAGCAGTATTTGAGCGTGATGCTCCAGGGTCTCCAACTTATAGAAAGCATCCCATATGTCCACACCAAGGGTCAGCGCCCCATGATGATCTAAAACCAGAGCATCATGGTCTTTCACAAGCTCACGGATGCCATCTGCCACATCCTGGGTACTTGGTGTTGCATATGGTGCTATAGGAATTGATCCCAAGGCACAAACCACCTCGGGCAGGATGCATTGAGAGAGTTTAAGTCCAGCAACCGTAAAACTCACCGCTACTGTCGGGTGCGCATGCACAACCGCATTAACATCCGGCCTTGCCTTATAGGACATCATGTGCATCCCAAGTTCGGTCGACGGCCGTCGTTTGCCCTGTGCCGTTCCTTTAGCGCTATCGACAGGACATCCGGTTAGGTCTGTAAGGATCAGATCATCTACATCAATGCGTCCTTTGCAGACACCCGACGGTGTAGACAAAACCAGGTCTGGTCCTAGCCGAACACTAAAGTTTCCCTCGGTGGCACAAATATAGCCACGCCCATAAGCCTGCCGACATACTTCAATTAGTTCTTTCCGAGCCTGTTGCTCATTCATTTAAGTTCAAGCCAGGTTGATATTTAGCCACCATTCTAGCCTCAATTATCTGAAGAGCCTTAACACACACCTGAGAAGCAGCTAAGAAAGCAGGCTCAAGCTTCCAAGGCAATAGATTATAGACAGATAAAGAAGTAAACTTTAGAGCCCAAAATACATATACACTTTATACTGACGTGGTTGACCTTTGGCACATTGTTCCAAAGCTTTACGCAATTACACAATAAACATACCTGCCAGTTGAGTCTTTGAGCTGCATGCGCTGTCCAGAATGTAATGTAAGAAATTCTGTTGCTGCAAAGCTGTGCCAATCCTGTGGCACCAGGTTTAAGCGCAAGCCACTGCCGCGTAAGCTAAAAATTGCAGGTTTTGCTTTGACTGCCCTGTTTGCTCTGTGGACAGCCTTGTTTACAATCGTCCCTCAATTGACCAATCCTGAGCAAAATCTAGAACACATAGCAAAGCGTGCAGCAAAAGGGCCCAAGAACATCGAAGATGCCCAACATATCCGCCAAGAATTTGATCGCTCAATAAGAAACTTTTTGCCCCACATCGGTCATTTAACCAGTGCACGCATTGCTGACAAGTTAAAAAGGGTTTTACCCACAAATACCTTTGAAGCTCATGTAGTTGATCTCCCGCGCGGACTCAAGGTCGTGGAAATCGACACGGTCCTTCAAGCTACTAGCTATCTGCTTATGACCAACAGCTCGAGGACCAAAGTTTTCTCCTTGCCTGGTCTTGAGGTTTTTGATGATGCACGAATTATAAGTGAGTCGGAAGGACCTGTGCTGGTTCTCTTAGGACATAGCAGCGGGCAGCCGCCACATCATCCACACATTAAGGTTTATAGCTTGCTTCCTGATGACATCTCTGACGAAACCGAAAAGCTTGTACCGGCAATTCGTGGCGAGGGAAGCGCAAGATTTACTGCTAACGGACGTGACATTCTCCTTGATCTTTCACTGCCATCATTAGGACAATCAGAGAAACTGTTTTCCAATGTGAGTATATTAGCTGATGGAACAGCCCACCAATACCTGGAATGGAAAGACGCGCACTATGCTTCAAGGTATGACTATGGCACAAGCCAGTTTGCAGCATTATATGCAGTGGCACGCTGCATGCGCTATCCTGACCTAATTGCTACACACATGAAGTTCCTTGGACAAAGCGGCCGCAAGCTTGTAGAAAATTTCAAGTCTCCTAATGCTGGAAATTTTCAAGTGCGGCGAACAGCTTCACCAGATGGCACGATTTTGTATGACATGACTGGCATCACTGGCAAATTTCAGATAGAAGTAAAAAAAGAGGGCCAGATGTGGTCAGTCGCAGAGGCTAAAAGCATGTTGCCCGCTGAGCAAGATTCACTGGCAAATACATCGCTGTCTGCGAATCCCAACCATCCCACAGCCGAAAAGAAGACGACTTCTCAGTCAACAAAACCAACGCTTGCTATTAAACCGCAAGCAGAACAAGTCGAAATTAATCATGCCGGTGTCATCTCACCAGGCGAACGTGCTGAAATTTCTAGACATATCCCTGCTTCAACTGTCAACCTTAGAATACAGCCCAACACCAAATCACAAGCGCTAGCAGAACTTGGCAAAGGCTCTACCATAGAAGTCTTGTCCAAAGAAAATGGCTGGTACAAAGTTCGACATAAGGGCAAAGAAGGCTTTGTCTTTGGTGGACTAGTTGACTACTACAAGCCTGAGGCCTATACAACAGCTACCATTAGGGCTGTTAGGCTAATAACAGACAATAAAGCTAAGACCATATCGCAAGCACAAATTGGAGACCGTGTAGTTGTTTTAGGTGGTATTGAAAACAACAAATACAAGGTAAAGCTAGCTAACGGCAAAATTGGCTACGTAGACAAGGATGCTGTAGACGTCTTGATCGAAGCGCCCCCACTTATGCCTTAGTAACTCACATAAAAGACTTGCTGACAGGACCGTGTTATATTAGATATCGTCTTGGGAAAGACCAGTTATCCAAAGGTCTACCAAGTTAACAAACGGGACGTAGCGCAGCTTGGTAGCGCGGCTGCTTTGGGAGCAGTAGGTCGCAGGTTCAAATCCTGTCGTCCCGAGAGTATTTTACGGATCGATAATTTTCTTACGAACTCGCTTAATACAAACTTTAACAGGATGGTTCAATTAACATAGGCGCATGTTCGACAATTCGTAGGTGTACTCACTGTCGGAGTTCTTGACGTAATATCTCGTAGAACTGGGCTTTTGCCTGTCGCTCAATCCACGGCTTATGTCCGCAGTTGTTTAACAGAATGAATCGGAAATCTCGCAGCGCGGCACGCAACGGCTGTTCTACGCCTTCGGCGGGATGAGGATCATAGCTGCCGTGGATTGCGACTACCGGACAGACAATATTGCCAGCAAGTTTCAGCAGCTTCCCGCTTCTGCGCACTTCAGTCGCGTCTCGCATGACAGCTTGAAATATGTCACCATCGACGGTGACCAAGTCAGATGATTCTTCGCAAGGAATTGCATCATAGGTGTCTGTTTTTGAAGCCAGTTCGCCAAGCTGTTTGAGCAGTGAGTCGGTGTTGTCTTTGATTTTGCCCTGGGTTAGAACGGCCACTGAAGATTCAAACTGGGTTCTTTCCTCTGCACTCAACCTGCCGAGTCGGCACTCTTGCATACTAGCGACATACTTGTCTTCAAACGGTCCACTGCCAACAAGGATCAATTTCCTGACCAGTGAGGGATAACAGGCGGCGAGAATAAAGCTTAGCCAGGCTCCCCAGGAAAATCCTATCAGGATATTTGTAGGCGCCCCGTGGCTTTCTAATACAGTTCGCAACTCATCGACCTGCCCTTCGAGTGTTATGGCAGTCTGAAAAGGTTCAAGAACGCCAGTGAACGATGCGAGCTCACGCGCCACAGGAGCCATCTCGCCAGATGCTCCCGGCCCGCCATGAATTACAGCCAGCTCAAATGGTGGCTCCTCGTAAGTTCTGAAGTTTTTGTCTCCAACAGTAGTCAGCTTGATGCTTGGCATACCTAGCCTCATGAATCAGAAATGCGTCTCATGCGGTCGATGTTAATTTGAACAAGAATCTCGAATCTCTACTTACCCTGTGTCCACTTCGTCTCAATCTGTTTCATCCGCCTGGTAGCTGACCCTGCCTCATCCATCAATCCACTCAAGTTCTTTTGCACTGCCGGATCGGTAAACTTCCGAAATACATCATTCATCGCCCCACCAGCTTGTTTGCCCATGGCTACTTCCCACTCGCTTTTTACCTTTTCATAGCCCGCAGGTATAACAAATGTGCTCGCTGGTATCGATGAGCAATCACACTTTACTGTATCCAGCATCACAACGCGTATACCATCACCGCTGGTAACCACCATTCTCAAGAGTACACCATCGGCTGGCAAACCGGGGTTGTTTTGCTTTCTAACAATTCGAGAGAAGGTTTCTGGAGTAGCAATATCTTCAGTGAACCACATCTCTACGCTTGTGGGACTGTCGGCATCCCCGCTAATAGCATTAAGCTTTGCAGAATCAGATTGAGAAATATACTGGGTAGCTGTTAGACCAGCAATAGTGTCACTCTTCCCACGTTTATAATCGGATGCTTTTTCTCCCATCGCCTTGCCCATGCCCTCGGCCCCGGACAGCTGAGCTTTCTTCTGTGCAAGAAAGTCCGTCTGACTGCCCTCATATATAAGCTTGTCTTTATCGTTAAATACAATGATTCTCCAATCAGGATCTTTCTTAACCATATAAGTAACACCGAGCATTTTATTAGTCATCTTGCAAGCATCTGGTGCAATGTATACCATCTGATCTCCAGACATGTCGCTAGTTTGGTAAAGCGTCCAATTGCTCCCACTACCTGTTACCGCCCGCAATCCCCTTTCGATGCTTGACGGAACACCTGTTGAAGAACAAGCCGCCACAGTGGCTGCTACAAAAAAGGCTGCCAAAATTACCCAGCTTCTTCTCATGCTCACACCCCTCAGGCAACATCCCAATTACTTCTCTACCTAGACTCAAGTTTCTTAGCCTTGGCTTCCATTTCGTCTGCCTCTGAAATGCGATTGGTCTTGCGCAACAGCTCAGCATAGGCTTTTAGATAAGGAATTTCGTGATAGTGCGATGAGCCAAGTGTATCTCCTTCCTCATTTGCTATGGCCCGTTTGAAAAGCTTCTCTGCCTCATCATACCTACCCATAGCTGTGTATAGATCACCAAGATTGCTGAGGCTTGGGCTCACACCAGAGTGATGGGACCCCATTCTCTGTTCTCTATTCTCAACAGCACGCTTATAGAGCGGTTCGGCCTTGTCGTACTTACCTTGCTTCATGTAGAACTCGCCCAAAGCTTCAAGATTCATGACTAACCGTTCATCAGGGGTTACTTCAGCTTCCTTCACTGCCTCAATCAACTCTTCTTCAGACTCTTGGCTGTTTGTCATGGAATCCGCTACCGCTCTGGCCACATTGCGTGTGGGCTCCAACACATTGACCTGATCCTGCTGTGATGGAACATTTCGTCCAGCGCAACCACCTAAAATGGATAGCCAAACAATTGATAAATATACTGGCAAGCAGGCACTCCACTTCATGTCGCTCCTCCTTACTAAGCCAAGCCAGAAATCACATCATGATTTCTCTACTTACGACATATTATGACAAACGAAGTATAGCTCGGTTTTGATGTAATGCCAAGATGAAAGGATCAATGGTGCCCGCATGACAACACATTGACAGTAAAGGTGGTGGCAATGCTTTGCTCAGTTAGCTCCAAAC
>JACQVM010000420.1 GCA_016209785.1 Candidatus Melainabacteria bacterium
CTGTATGCCCTATAACCTGTATGAAACTCTGAAAGTCTGGTACCTAAAACAAGATTTTGCATAAACGTTAGAAATCTATTAGCAATAAACTTATATATGGGCATACCACCTTTAAGTGCTCCACCACCTAAAAACCGTGAGCCCAACACAACATCTGCTTGTCCTAAGACTATTGGCTCTATCATCTCTGGAATCTTACGTGGATCATACTGATAATCAGGGTGGAGCATAATCACGATATCAGCCCCATCACGAAGAGCCTCTAAATAACAGGTTTTTTGGTTCCCACCATATCCTACGTTGTGAGGATGAGCAATAATCTTTATATCTAAGGTACTTCCAACTGCAACTGTGTCATCCTGGCTACAGTCATCTACCATAATGATTTCCGAGACAACACCTTTAGGAATTTCCTCAAATGTCTTAAGGAGTGTCTTAGCAGCATTGTAGGCTGGCATGGTAACCACCACGGAAGCCTTCTCAGACCCGTGAAAGTCCTGATGATAGTTAGCTACACTAGTTGTAGCTGGTCGATAATTAGTAGCTGTCCAAACCATACTGCTCCTCAGAATGCATAGCATGTTAAGAGGTTGAATCCACAAAGTCAATTTGCCTAACGGAACTTAAAGGTATGAACATGCCTAGTGCTTCAGGTCAACCCCCAAATGATCCTGAAACCCAACTCACCCAGCATCTGACAACACTTTCCAGCCACCGCTGGTTTGTACTTATAGGGTGTAGCTTTTTTATTTTTGAGTGTATTTTTTTGACTCTTTATGGCTCTGACTTCTGGTTTACCACAGACATATCCTGCTGGGGCATCCCAACCATTGTTTGTACACTGACACTAAGCCACTTTTTGTTGACCTGGGTAGAAAGCCCACAAGGGTGCCGTTTTTTTTACCCTATCTGGAAGGGGAGGCCACCACTTGTCTACTCTAAGTGGATTACTCTTAATGAGTCTGGTATTACGTTTGGCACCCGCCATATTGTTTGGGCTGCCATAAATAGTCTATCTCTAACCTTTTTTGGCAACTTAGAAGTTAGGTCACGTAGTATTTGTGGCCCAGATGCACCTTATGACGACGTGGTCTTAAAGTTTCCTTTTGGACCAGCACCGCCAGCCAGTCAGGCTCTGCTTCTGCGCAGCATAAAGACCAAGGTGCCTGGAGTCTCTTTCAATAAAAAACTACTCAAACATGGCATGCACCAGATCAGATGGACTCAATTAGTACAATCGCTTGGCGTTATCTTCATGCTTTTTATCCTTGCCGATGTTGGTAGTTCAACCTTTTCTTATCTACAAATGATGAAGGAGTATTATCTGGCCCAGTCGGACGCTCGGGCAGGCAATCACAGACAGGCACAAACGCACCTAGCTAGCGCTGAGAGGTTAAGGCAACACCCATTTCCTCTCTCCTGGGTCACCACAAAGTTGCTTGCCAAAGGCACAGTTGCAGCCAGGGTTGAGGAAAGCCTATCCGAGGCACTTTGGTATCTGGGAGCCAAAAACCAAGCACTGGAGGCCTCCCGCAAAGCACTGGAACTGCACCCAACAGGCTTCAGACTCAATCTCCGCCTAGCAAGAATGCTCATTGAGATAGGCAGATTTAAGGAGGCTCGCACACAAATTCAACAAGCCATTGAGAATCACGAAGGGTCACTACTGCCTAGACTTTACATGCTGTCCTGGCTAAAGCAAGATAACGCCCTGACTTCTGCCACAAGGTTTTACCATCTTTATCTTGATGAGCTCGATGAGCTGGTTTTTGGGCAAGAACCTATGTGGCCACCTGGTGGCAATCGCTACCTACATGAAATTCTCTATAGAGACGATGTAACCTTTATCCTTGACAGGCTACTCCACAATGGTTCCAGTAGGCACCTATAGATTTTGAGAGATATTTCAGACCATTCTTTTCTTGACAAATCCGCGCTATTATCGCCACATCTTGAATGACTTTGACCCAGCACTTACTTCTTAGACATGCCTATTTGTTGAGCAGTGTACTTCGTCGCATCCAAACTTAAACTTACCCCTTGCGTAACGGTTGCTGTTATTGCTCTTGTGGCAATGATTGACGTCTGGCTTTTATGGTTTCATCCCCTGGCACACGTTCCTACCGTTAGCCTAGATCGTGGGGAGGTTTATAGCGCCATGACCGTGTACCCAAAGGGTGAGCCTGCACCAGAAATTGTATTTTTAGGCTCATCTACTGTCACAGCACCTTTAATACAAGCAGAAGCTCTCTTTTTAAATCAGCCCCTAACCCGCTTCTTTCACCGACGTTGCCACTATCTAGAACATATGCTGGCCCAACGTTTTGGTAAACAACCACAAGTCTTTTGTTTGGCATCCGGCGGACAGATGGTATCCGATGCTTATTTCATTGCTAAGCATATATTGCACCTACCAAAACGCCCAGTTGCCATTGTATATGGTATCGCCCCCCGTGATTTTCAAGACAATCTCCTACCATCCATTGCTTCAAGTGAAACCTTTCAGCTATTGGCTGGATTGGAAGATTTACACAGACTGCTGCCATCGTCTACCTTTGACTTAAAACAAAAGACCAATTTGCTCCTGGGACGAATCTGGGCTCTTTGGCGCTACAAGTCAGATATTCGCATCTACCTTGTGCTTAAGATAAAAAAGACTATGGAGCGAACCTTACCTTTTGTGGTGTTTGATAAGTGTGAAAGCACTCATGAGGCAAAGCCACACAAATATGGGCAATTTCCAGAAGAAGCTAAAGGAACACCATTGGCTTGGCCGGGGCTGCCGCTGGACCATCGGAGCACCGATGAGACTCAACTAGAATATACTCGGCGCTACAACCCCATATCACAATCATTAGTTGAGGAAGAATTTGCATACTTCCAAAAGCTTCTTAAGCTCTGCCACAGCAATCACATTACCTTGCTTGTCGTAAATATGCCACTAAGTACCATTAACAGAAACCTCATGCCAAAGTACTTTTATAAAGACTACAAAGAAAAACTAGAGGAGCTTTGTCACCGTTACCATACTGACTTTGTAGACATGAACCACAAACCTTGGACAGACTCTCACAATTTTGTTGACACAGTTCATCTTACTCCTCTGTCCGGACAAGCATTTCTCAATGTGCTTGGTGACACAATTGCCAAATCACAAATATCGCTTGCACTGGCAAACACCAAGCAAACAGTAGCTGGGCATAGCAAGGCACCATCGTTATAACTTCCTTCCCCCACCAGAATACAGAGCTTATTACTGGCTGCCCTTGGTTCACACTTGCTAGTTTGGTGCTTCATTTTTGTTCCCACAATGACCTTATACACTTTGTAGACAATGACCACTGCCAAGCCAACTGTTAGTGAGAATCAAGATGACGGCACGCAACGCCATAGCTGGAGTGTGCGCGCTTTTGCATTGGCGGCGATAGCCATGCTAACCCTATTACCAGTCATAAACATTGTTACCATCATTGCTACAACCGGTGCCGACTGCCTTTCTAACGATTACCTGGCCTATGTCGGACTCATTGATCAAATCTTTAATGGATCATACAGCTGGCTCAATTACTTCCAAGATACCTTCTATCGAACGCACTCGGTTGCCATTCCTGTGCTAGTCCATCTGGCTGATGCCTGGCTATTTCACTGGAACGTTTATGCCGAACTGTACCTGGGAGTATTGCTGGCGTTACTAAGATTGTTTTTTTGGCATCAGGCTCTTAGCTTGTCTTTACGTGGATGGCTCCCACGCCTCATGTTGCCAGCCTTGGCATTGCTTATCTTTTCCACCTCCCAGATATCCATTTTTACTTATGGAGATGGCACGCTAACCATTGGTCTATCCTTGCTAGGATTTGCCTTGGGTGTTTGGGGACTCACCGTATTTCCTCACAGTGTCCGGGGTCCTCTCTTGATGCTCCTGGGAGGGCTGATTGCATCCTTTTCTTGGGGGAATGGTCCAGTTAGTTGGTTTGTCTTTCTTTTGGCTCTCATTGCCCTTCAATACCGTAAACCCATGCCATATGTTTTGTGGCTTTGTGGTGTGTTGTTGTCTTTCTTACCTTATGTTCTTTATCTTGTCCTGCCACAGTTTACAGCTTCGGCCTCTGCTTATCCTGGAACAAGCATAGTAAGCCTGTTTAACTGGCGATTTATCATTAATACCTTGGGCTGGCCATTTACCAACAATATCGCCACAAACACTGAAAGCCTGCCCGCTGCACGGGCAATTGGCTGGACTGGCATTGCCTTAGCAACAGTGGGCCTTGTCTTTGTTGTAAGAAGTAAAAACAAGCAACCAGGTACATCTGTAATTCCCTCCTTGCTTTTTATTGTGCATGGACTGCTTAGCATTTGGCAAATAAGCCTCTTTCGCAGCTTAATTGCTCCCTGGTACACGGCTGTTGCTATGACATTTTGGGCAGGACTATTTGGACTTGCTTGCCAGATCTTTTGGAGCTCTCCCGCCCACTCATTTACAACTCGCTGCCGGAGCTTAGCTCACATATGGTGCTTTGCTGTCTTTCTCTTTATGGCACTTATTTGTGCCCGATCAAATGTCACCTATGAAGACAAAAGCAATTTGCTCTTCGCAAGAGCTCCTGCATCTGCTGCAGCACTTAGAAACTACCGTACTGCACCTACATATGCAGAGCAGTATTTGTTTCAGTGGGGAGTAGGTCATCCAGAGCTTGTACCACATTTAGCTTACCCTCTGGAGCGCCACCATCTATCTGTTTTTGCTCCTACCCAGGAGGTGTCGCTGCAGGGTGACTTCCTTCTTGACACTGTAAGAGTCCACAAACAATCTCTAGAAGATGAGATCTTTTGGACGTCAAGCTTACAGCTCTCGGACAGGTTGCCATGGTATCACTATAAGCACCTTAATTTATTACTGTCTCAGGGAAGCTCAATATCCTGGACCATAAGCATTGCTCCTAATGTCCAGCAGACTGATTTCTACTCTGCCGTAGCTGTTAGCCAGATAGCACCAAAGAATAAACACCACAGCGATGTCAGCTTTAAGGTTTTCATTCAGCCACAAGGCAAGCCAGAGTTCATAGCCTTGGAGAAGCACTTATTGTCCTCCGAGAGTGGCTGGCACCCTATACACATTCCTTTGACCTTATACAAAGGTCAAACAATAACCCTGCGCCTTGCCTCCGAAAGAGAAGGGTCCACCACTCAACCTGGGCTAGCTGCGTATCGCTATCCGTTCATATCGAGCGGGCAGACCCCGGCGTTAACGCCGGGGTCTGCCCGCGGTAGATGCAGCAGGGGTTCAAGCCATTGCCGCATTCCTTGTAAGCACCCCGCCCTTAAGAGAGAGGGTGTGACATCGAGCGAACACATAACCCTGCCTGAGCTCCAACCGTCAAACACTGACTTATCAAGAACTGCTCAACATCTAACTGTAGAGGATCTCAACTTTGATGTCACCAATCCTCACATCTGGAAGGCACAAAACATGAGTGCCCATATAGCCAAGCCAGGGCAAGCAAGGCTCTGGAAATTAGGAAACAAGCCAAAGCTTACTTATACAGCACCAGTTAATGCACGTCTGTCCAATTATTCACACTTTTGGATTCAAATGGCTGCTACTACCAACATAAAGCCACGCGCCTTAACAGTATATTTTCTACTTACTGGTCACACCAACAGTGTGTCTTTTCAGCTACCTCTTCTTGCTGATGGGGAAATGCATAGTTACACCTATGATCTCAAGTTGTTAGGACTTAGACCAAATGATCATCTTGCTGGACTAAACATCGAGCCAGTTGCTCCAGACACTCCAGCAGAAAATCAGCTAATAGAAATTGCTAGTGCCAGGCTAGTTAGATTAGGCAAACATTCATGAGTTTGGTAGAAAATCTTTCCCGCCCTCAATAGGTAAGCTTCGGCGCCAGAGTCCATCATACTGCCTAAGCGCACAAGCTACGGCACCGGCAGTTGGCACTAGACCAATTTCGCCTACCCCCTTTACGCCATAGGGCCCATGTGGATCGCTTACTTCTACTCCAATAACCTCAACAGATGGCATATGCTTTGATCGAATAATTCCACAGTTTACGAGCTTGCTATAAACCGGTCTTCCGTCAACGAATGGAAAATCCTCAGTCAGTGCATAGCCTAGCCCCATATGTACAGCACCCTCAACCTGTCCTTCAAACAACGTAGGGTTCATGATCCGTCCGGCATCGTGAGCCGCCCAGATCACCTTAATTTTTCCCTTTTCATCAAGCTCTACCACCTGGGCTGCGTAACCATACGAGTAATGAGTATAGACTTCATGATCAGCTTGATTAGAGCCAACCTTCGTTGTCCAATCACACTTCCACTCGCCCTTGTACTCCTTTCCAACCAGATGAGCTAACGTGTTATGTTTCAGATCTTCTCTGAGTTGCCTGCAGGCTACCATCACAGAATTGCCCACCAGAGACGTTCCCCGTGAGGCAGTCGTCATCCCACAAGGTGTTTCTTCGTTTGTCTCTACACAAACCTCGACAATTGACGGGTCTATTCCGGTTTCCTGGACAAGAGTTTGGATGGCCATGGTGTGCAATCCTTGTCCCATCTCGGTCCAACCATGATGGATGACCACTTTCTGTGGGCCTTCAATGGTAATTTTTGATACCCCGATATCCGGCATACCGCAGCCAATGCCTGTGTTTTTAATTCCTACAGCAAGCCCAGCATATCGAGCCTGCCGAAACTTATCCTTCACAGCCTCCAGACAGGCCCTTATCCCAGCAGCTTGCTTAATCCTCTGTCCTGTTGTGGTCAAGGTTCCATCTACAATAGCGTTGTCCCAGCGAAACTGCCAGCGATCAAATCCACCTTTTTCACAAAGCTCATCCATACAGGATTCCATGGCAAAAGTAGCCTGATTTACCCCAAAGCCACGCATCGCGCCACAAGGAATGTTGTTGGTGCAAACGGCCGTACCATGCACATCCACATTTGGAACCATATAGCCACCAGTTGCGTGCCCTACTGCACGCTCCAAAACCTTCATGCCTACCGAGGCATAGGCACCCGAATCGCAGATCATTGCCGCCTTAAGCGCGGTGAGTTTTCCGTGTTTATCGCAACCCAGCGTATATTCCATCTCAAACGGATGTCTCTTGGGATGAAAGAGCATCGACTCTTCACGCGTAAAGCGTACCCGGACAGGTCTACCCAACAGCCACGCACAAAGAGCCGCGTGTCCTTGAGTGGAGATATCTTCTTTGCCACCAAATCCGCCACCATTTTGGATCTGGATGACATTGACACGTGCAAGAGGAAGCCCTAGAAGCTTAGCGATTTGCCTGCGATCTTCATAAACTCCCTGTCC
>JACQVM010000422.1 GCA_016209785.1 Candidatus Melainabacteria bacterium
CTTGTTGCCTCAATTACTATTATGATCACCCAGTGGTACATGGCTGATCCACTCATTAGCGGCTTAATTGGGCTGATGATTTTGCCACGCACTTGGGCTTTGGTGTCGGAGTGCACTAATATTTTGATGGAGGGTGCACCAGGACATGTAGATCTAGGTCAATTGAGACTCTCAATGCTTAAGGTAAAAGGTGTTGTGGATGTTCACGATATTCACGTATGGACAATTACCTCTGGACTGGATGCCATGTCAGCACATGTCACTATAGCCGATAAGTCTCCAGCGGATGAGGTGTTATCAGAGATTACACGTATTGCCCAAGATGACTTTGGGTTGCACCACACTACTATTCAAGTTGAGCAAGTAGAGTGCAAAGGGCAGCAGACCAACGGCTCTTGTGGCTCTTAACACAAGTTCAGCTATCGGCTTGGCTGGCAATGTGTATTCTGCCGAATGTTTCCTTGACTTCGCTGAGCGACATGATGAAAGTTCCTCGCTCGCTGCCTTGCATCCAAGGTATTACCTCCCCGCGACCTGCATCATATCTTGGTTCATAACCAGGGCCTCTAGGATCACGTAAAGTCACTTCTTGCTTTGCTGGATCATACCCAACAACGCTATATTCATGAGGACCTTTTAGCCCAAAGCCATATGGGTCTGTTGCTGATGTCATTGCTAAGGTGACTGGTGTTGGGTGGTCAGAGCCGCCATTGGTGCTTGGGTGGAAGGACTCTGACAGTTGTTTATGTAAAGATTCGCTGTTGCTGAACATTGTGGTGTGATACGTATAATCTTTTCCTGTTAGGAGCTTCAGGACATTATGGGACCGTCCTCCCTCGCCTACAATTTCGGCTGCTGGTACATCTTTAGGCTTTGCACTTTCAAACCAGCCTACATGCTGGCGGCTGTATTCACCGTATGCTTTTTCTAAAACAGCAGGCCACGTACCGTGTATGGTGGCATGACCATACAAAGTAAGCTCTGGAGCAGTTGGAGCTTCTACAGTGACTGGTGCCTCTCCGCCTGGGAATGTTACTGTGTAGGTATGTTTCCCTTGTGCATTGATGCCATCGTCGTGGATCATTTGTGCAATGGTCTGGGGGTTGGTGGCAGCAAACGAAGCTACAGACGCCATGAAATAGCAGTCTCCGGTTGTGCCTTGCTGTACAGCAGCAGGCTTAATGCTCTCGCTAGGAGATTTGCCTGCAAATAAATCTCCTTGCGACAGACGCTGTGACAGCTTAGTTGCATCAATAGCTTCCTCTACGCCTTTTACTACCCGACGATCCAGACCTTCGTCAGCGTTAGCTGGTCTTTCCTTATTAGGTGCTTGGGACAGCTCTTGAAATTGTTCTATGTCATGGAGGCTTATTCCTTCCTGGCTGTCCTGATGCAGGTCCTTTAATTTATCGAATTGCCACTTAAGAGCAGTAACAGCTTGAGCACTTGTACCTGTAAAACTAGAGTCTTGAATAGATAAGTTTACTTCCTGCTTGGAAACAACTCCATCTTGGTTTTGGTCTACAAGAGAGAAGGTTTGCCTTAGCTGATCACCAAGATTGTCTGAAGTGCTGCTGGCTTTTGCTGCTGAGCTATCAGACGGTTTTATGGCCCCTACAACAGTTGTTCTTTGCCCTGATCCTAGATCTGAGCCAGACCCACCCCAAGTGACCATATTGCTAGCATCAGTACCTACCTCAGTCTTGTTTTGGATCTTTACATCTGGGAAAAGTTTGTCAACTAAGTTTTGTGCATCTGCAAGTCCTTGCTGAAGCATATGCTGCCATCGATCTTGTGCATTTGGATTAGCAATAGAAACATCTGGTCCTAAATTAGGTCCAGATGTTTTTTCCAACCCTCCTTTTTCACTGGAGGAACTTTGTTCGTAAGATCTTGAGCTCCCAGATGCCATTACTAAAGCCTTTGCTGGTCAATGCCAATTTTATGATTTACTCAAACCTAACTTGGAATAAGACCATGCTAGCAGATCTCAAGTGGTCTCAAATATTAAATGGGAACCTTACGCAGCCCGTGGGACAATCCCCAATTGTCCTTAATGTGCCCATTCCTTAAGCTTGTATCATCCAAGTGCAGGCGGCTTTCAAGCCCATTAGAGAAGAGGCAGGTAACCAGTATGAGCATGTTTCAAGATCCCCGGGACGAAGAAAGGCTATGTCAGGTATTGAAGGCGTATGTAGAGGAGTGGGGACCTGAAAATGTCATTGTGTCTGTGCCTCGGCATTGGCAAGAATACAGCACCAGCAATCTTGGGCGGGTCCGGCTAGAGTTTGCGACTGACAGCGTTGTTTCTGTACGAGTTGAGTATGACTTTGTTCGCTTAACCTATGACGTGCAACTGCAAGCAGCATAAAAGTTCTTAAAAGTTTCCTTCCGCCTTCCTCCTGTTAGAAAGCCTCCCAACGGAGGCTTTCTAATCTTAAGCGCTATATTTCATCCCGCTCCACGGAAACCCCGCCCTTAAGGGCGGAGTCTTTCAGATCTGTTTGGCCGGGGTGCAAGCCCCCGCCAAATTCCTCAATACACCCCGGCATTAATGCCGGGGTTTGACCACTTATGGTAATTTCTGGCTAAATACTTCTTGCCTGCTACGCTGATCAATCCAGACAAGCTTGTACTTTAACTTAGGGTACTCGACTTGAAAAGCGCAAAGCACCCTTTTCATGGAGTGTGGCTCAACATGGAAAATTAGTTCTGAATCTTCATCAGGAC
>JACQVM010000421.1 GCA_016209785.1 Candidatus Melainabacteria bacterium
AGCTAAAACTATGTTGTACATACCCTCTTCGATAAAAGTCAGTCCGCTAAAAGCACTAATTATCTTGTGCGTCATAAAACGATTGGGCAGTGGCTCGACCTTAGCTACAGGAGAGCTGGCAACAATTTGGCACTGCCTATCTGTGACCTTGAACTGATACGTAAACTCGTGATGCGAGCCTGACAACTGAGCAAAAGCATAGACCAGCGGTATTACAGCCGGGAATGCCTGCACAGTTATCCCATTGTGGATGTTGATGCAAGAAATTGCATCACGCCTTAACACATCTTGCAACACCCGCTCGCAAAGAATGATGCCAATTACCTGAGGCAATTCACGGCTCGTCAAGGTGTCTTCCTTAGGCATCAATGCCTTGCTCTCAAAATTCCAAGCCCTCAATTATACAGACAGAACAGCCATTAAAATAACTTTGGATGCAGGTGTTCGTTCCTTATGGCACTATTTGGGCACACAACTTTAACTCCCACTGCTTTCCTTACTAAAACACACAGATGTTCGATGTCCTTGACCCAGAGCAGCTTACCTTTGTGCAATGGTTCTGGATTGTATTTGCTCTTGTGTTAGCAATATTTGGTCTTTGTTGTTGGGTTGACCTTAACTATCGCTTTAGTGTCCTTTAGGTAATAGCGCCGTACTTGCACCAGATTTTTGTTAAGTGTTTCCTCATGACAACACAACATCTCTAATCCAAGCAGGTGGCGCAACTGCACCATTAATATCCGTTCACAAGAGGCACTTAGATTACGCATGGGCTGCCTTGTTGCATCCCCCTTAAATTCTGTCGCGTGACAACTGTGCTGGCTCCAATTGGCCCACATGGTGTGTTGAGGACTCCAATCAGTGTTAATTATCTTCTTGATTTCAATAACAAGATTGATTAGGTTATGAACCGCATCTTCTTTGCTTATTACTGAAAGCCGCAACAAACAATTCAAAACCACTGCTATTAGCTAAGCCACCCATTTGAAAAACCTTCAGGCAACTGGGCAGCTTAAGATTTGCAGCGATTTCTAGGCTGCCACGAAAGGAGCTCTGGTCATGACGCAATCCAGTGTTTCGGCGTCAGCAGGGGGGATTAAGGTGGGCAAGCGCGCAAAGCCCTATCGTATCGGTATCACAGGTGGTATCGCCTGTGGAAAATCTGCTGTTGGCAAGTATTTGAGCGGTAAGGGCATTCCTGTTATCGACACAGATCATCTGGGTCATGAATTGCTCGGCTCACCAAATCCTGCCTACCAGAAATTGCTGGATAGGTTTGGGACTGACCTGGTTGACAAACCTGGTGGTCCGATAAGCCGTGAAAAGCTAGCCAAGATTGTGTTTGTAGACAAGCAAGCAAAAGCTGATCTTGAGGCCATTACACACCCAGCTATTGAGAACCTTTTGGACGAGCGGATCAACAGCCTTAATGGCGAGGACATTGTCGTGGTGCTTGTGCCCTTGCTTTTCGAATGTGGGCTTGAGCCTAAGTACGATGAGATCTGGGCAGTGCTTGTGGACCACAAAACTCAAGTGTCTCGTCTTAAGGCACGCAATAATCTCACCGACGAACAAGCAATGGTACGCATTAACTCACAGTGGCCGCAGGAGAAAAAGGCTGCACGCTCACACCGGATTATCGACAACTCCGGCACGCTTGATGAGACCTACAGGCAAACCGAAGCCTGTCTGTCCAAGGCATACGCAGAGGCAACCAAGAACAGCCTCACACCCCAGCCAGCAGACCCTGCTCGCGATGCTGAATACAAAGAGATTCTCAAGCGTTTTGCAGCCATGGCCACCAGCGAAGTCCTAGACCGCATGGGTGATGTCTCAAGCACTCAACATAAGGCTGCCGAAGCCCAGCTTCAGATGAGCGTCTCGTCCTGCCAAGCAGGCGTGCCAGACGCGGATGAGCATCAGCTCAAGGTTAAGCTTGCCATGTGTGTAAGAAACACGAAAGGCACAGGGAATACACCTAGTCCGATTACAGGTAGCTGTTCTTGCAAGTGTAACAACAACTGCCGCAACGGCTGTGCATGCGCTGCTAACTGTGGCTGTTCCTGCAAGGGTCCTTGCCAGCCTCCCAAACCGCCACCACCGCCAGCTAACACACTCTGCCACGCTCATCACTGTCATCCTGGCTTGCTGACATTTTTTTGCTTGCTGGCTATCCTGCTTGCCGCTGGAGTATGCTGGTTCCACCACAGCAATGAGCCACCCAAGCCATGTGGCACGTCAGGTGTGACCTGCTCACCAGACCCGCTAAAGAATAGACCTATCCTGGTGCTTACTGACGAGCAGTTTGAGAAGCTCTTTTGCAAAAGCCGCTGCAGCGAGCCAAAGCTGCCGACATGCGCTGGCACTAGCTGCCCACCACAGCAGCCGCCTGCTACCACACCACAATGCACCTGCTGCCAATACCAAAGTCCATCGCCCACGCCACCCTCTTTCATCCTGGCTTACCTTCACAATCAGGTGCGCTTCAGGACAACTCAGTGGACAGTCAGGTGCAGGCAAAACGAGCTGGGTGCAACGGTTGTAGGGCGTGACGAACGGGGCAGACTTACCAACTGGATGGAGTTTGGTCCTGACCTGACGTTTACCCAGCAATGGATTATCAACTATTTGCCAGGTAATGTCCAGGTTGAGGTAGTTTTGTTTGCTGCTCCTAACAATTTTGTTGGCCGAACTGCCTATCAGTACGACAACTGGGGGCGCCTGGCTCTGGTAAAGCGCCTTGACAACGGCCAAAGACCGCTCACTGCCGCAACCTTTGAGCGCTCTTCGGATGGGTCGCTTAATCGGGTTGTAGTACGCCGCTTCAATACAGATGGTTTGGTTGTCGATGTTCTGGTGAGTTGGTATCACCCCAACATTACCTTGATGATTGACGAGTTTTACCAATATGAGCTGTTTGGTCAATTCAAATAGTTAACTAGCATACACGCAAGAACAAAGAGGGGCTCGTCACAACAACAGTGAGCCTCTCTTTGCCTTATCAAGCTCGAGGAGAAAACATCCCATGGGTAAACACAAACGTGACAAGAAAGCTGTTTCAGAGCATGAGGTGCTGGACAATGGTGTAATTGCTGTAGGGCGAAACTTTCCTTGTGTTACAGCTCCGTTTGACGCTGATGATAAGGCACCAGATTATCTAGGTCTTGTTGATCACAGCTTGCGGATCAAGAAAAAGTGTCGCTACCAGCAGGCTCTGGTCAGAGAAGAGGTAGAGTTCAACGACTTGGTTCGTAAGCTGTCCAAGGCAGGCAAGTTCTTGATTGTTGTGTTCCAGGGGCGAGATGCTGCTGGCAAGAGTGGTGCTACTGAGCGCATCTTGCGGGCAGTGGACTATGATCCCAAGATTTTCTTGTGGGTGCCCATTGGCCCACCTACCGAGGACGAGCGTGCCCATCCTTACCTGTGGCGTTTCTTCACCGGTGAGCGCATGCCCAAGTTTGGGCAGGTTCGTGTCTTTGACCGAAGCTGGGCTGAGCGGGTCCTGGTGGAGAAGGTCATGGGACTAGCCAAACCCAAGGACATTCAGGCATCTTATGGCGACCTACGTGCGTTTGAGTACTTGCTGGTCAGCCAGGGTGCCATCCTGGTGAAGTGCTGGCTGGATATCACCAAAGAGGAGCAGCTCACGCGCTTCAAGGCAAGGGGCGCCACCAAGCCATGGAAGACAAGCCCTGCCGACAAGGAAGCTCGTCGCCACTGGGACGGCTACACCGAGGCAGCCAACGAGATGTTCCATCGCACGGGCACTGATTTTGCCCCTTGGCACATCATTTCCAGTGAAGATAAGTGGTACAGCCGAGTTACTGTGCTTCAAACCATCAACAAGGCGCTGAGGGAAGCGCTGAGTTAACTTTCATGGACCTCAATGAGAAAGCGAGGCGCCCATAATGAGCAAAGCACCAACTGTAGTTGTAAGCTCCAAACCTGGGCACACATACCAGCAGGTTATTCAGGCAGGCATCCACAAAGTGGTGTCAGATGTGAGTGTCACTGTGGGGGGATCCGATCAAGGTCCTACCCCACATGAGCTCTTTCTAGGCGCCTTGGGTGCCTGCACTGCAATGACCATGCAGATGGTTGCTCGCCGCAAGGGCTGGGATTTGCAAAAGGTGACCGTAACAATCATTGAGGACCGTGTTGAAGACCCCACAGAGCCAGGCAACACCATCCCGTGCATTACTGAGCAGATTGTAGTCGATGGCAAACTAAGTCAGAGCGAGCTTGCTGAACTAGAAGCAGTTGCAGCCAGGTGTCCTGTTTATAAGCTTTTCATGAACCCAAAGCAGGTAATCACAC
>JACQVM010000425.1 GCA_016209785.1 Candidatus Melainabacteria bacterium
GATCCTGAGATCGCGTTGTATTCCCAGCCCAGCATTTCCTCCGGGCAGCGTCCGTCATCTTCATCAAACATGGAGTCAAGCGAGGTTGTGCGCCATTGCCCGGACGTGCTCGGCTCCTCAGAGAAAGTCTTGGCAGGAGGATATGCTGTTATCCTCATTGACTGTCCTTCAAAGGTAGTCTCACCAACAGGTATAGCTTCACCCATCAACCTGGCTTGTCTGGGTAGTTTTTCCTTCTTTTTGAGCACTACCTTGTGGTAACGTTCTAGGTTTTGGGCAATAGCTTTGTTGCATGCACCTAAACAATAAAGAGCTAGGTTAGCTTCAGGATGCGCCGGGTTAAAGTGCTGGGTCACCAAAACAAGGGCATTCTGCAAAATATCCTCAATATCCTCATCCGTTGCTAGCCGAGCTCGCGAGCGAATATAACGCATCATGCGCTGGGGCGTGAATGCCAGCTCCCCCCTTAGAAATGCCCGGCTCTCGTTGGCGTTCATAAATATTGAAGGACCCCATGTCCTGTTGGAATCTATACCACCACAAGAATTTTAAGACCTGGCAGCTAACAGCAAAGCCCCTTAATCTTAACAAATTCCAGCTTTAACCCAATAACATCCTGGTTTTTGCTGACAACAGATCATGACAACACTTGGTAATGGGGTTAGCTCAGGCTCCGCAAGCAAGTCCAGCAGAAGCACTTATAAGGTAATGACTTACTCTTGTAAAATGGTTTCTCCTGGCGAGCCGTAGCTAATGCCACTAAATTTGGACCAAAAACTTAAGACACTCATTGCCCTTTGGCTCATTGCCGGCTCATCAAATCTAACTGATGCTGTGTCAGCACAGGTTATTGAACCATCGCCATTTAAGTCTGCACCAGCGACTCAAGTCAGCCCAACTCCAGAAGTACCTCCTGTCACACCCACCGTTATTGAGCAGGTGGAAAAAGATATGGAAAAGACAGGTGCTGAAACCACCAAACCAAAAGAACAACCCTCTCTTCTTGGGCTTGTCAATGCCTTTAATGAGGCTCTCCTTAAACATCCACGTGTGGCTTCCGTACGAGCTCAACTTGGTATTGCTAAAGCCACATATGCACAAGCCCTTACTTTCCCTAACCCCTCACTTTTAATTTATCAAGGTATAAGAGCAGAGGCAACTTACCAGCTAGGCGTGTCACTTCCTATTGAACCACCCTGGAAATTAGTGTTTAGGTTGTTAGTCTCAAGGCAGCAAGTAAAGCAAACTGATCTTGAAATCCTTAATGCCTTGTGGCAATTGCGCAACGACGTAAGGCGCACTTACTTAGAGCTAGTGGTAGCACAAGAAACTGCTGAGACATTGTTTGAGCTAACAGAACTGTCCCGTAAACTTTTGGCAGTTGCTGGAAAGAGATTTCAGGCAGGCGATGTGCCAGAATTAGACGTTCTCAAAGCAAGGCTAGCAACCTCGCAGGCAGACATTGACTACACTCAAGGACAACAACGGGTTGTGCAAGCCAAGCAACAACTCAACATTATTATGGGACGCCTTTATGATGGGCCACTAAACGTCCCTAGATTGCCTACTCATCCTTTCAAGTTAACAATTGAGACATATCAACTGCTGCCTGACTTCGACAAGCCACTGGCTTCTTTAAAAGAGCTATTGGCCATAGCAGTCCAAAATCGCCTTGAGCTGAAAATTGTCAACCAAGCTATTAAAACAACCGAGGCCAAACTAAAAAGCACATATGGCAATGTTTGGCCAAACTTTCAAATGAACGTAGGACGTTCAACCACTGGAAACCCACCTAATGGACCCAAAATTAAGAATGGCTACTTCATTGGCATTACCCAAGAGCTACCTTCTCTTAATATCCAACAAGGTGACATTGCTAAGTTTAAGAGCACAATTAAGCAATTAAGATTTGAGCTAGAAGCACAAAAAAACTTAGTTGTCTCACAAGTCAGCTCTGCCTACCAACGTCTTCTTGCTGCACGAGAAAGGATAAGAGCCTATCAAGAGCATGTTTTGGCAGATTCTAACGAGGTAGCAAGATTAGCTCGTCGCAGTTATGAAGTTGGACAGTCGGACATTACAGCTACACTAGCAGCCCAACAAGCTAATGTTCAAATTCGCAGCCAATATCTTGATGCTGTTAGATCTTATCAAGCTGCCTTTACTGACCTTGAGCAATCCATTGGTATAGCTTTATAGGTCCTCCGTGCCTTCGGATCATTAAGATCCGTCCCAACTGCTGCTACGAGAGACAGCTCAGGGGCGCTCTATATTTCCGTGACTTGTTCTACATCTTTATTGATAAGCCTGTAAATACTAGGCAGAACAATAAGTGTAAGTACAGTAGCTGAAACAAGCCCACCCAGCACAACCGTAGCTAATGGACGTTGAACCTCAGCACCCGTGCCAGTTGAAAAAATCTTAGGAAGTAGCCCTACAATAGCTACAAGGGCTGTCATCATAACCGGACGCAATCGGACATGTGCACCTTCAGTTACTGCCTGCTCAACAGGATATCCTCGTTTCTGCAACTGCATAATGTAACTTACTAAAATAACGCCATTTTGAACTGCTACACCAAATAAAGCAATAAACCCAATAATGGCTGGTACTGATAATGTCTGATGTGAGACAAAAAGGGCAATGATACCACCAATGGAGGCAAAAGGAACATTGAGCATGATAAGTCCAGCATTTTTAAGAGAGTCAAAGGAAGCAAAAAGCAAAACAAATATAAGTAGCAAAACTACAGGTACAACCATCGAAAGCCGCGCCATAGCTCGTTGTTGGTTCTCAAATTGTCCACCCCAGACAATCCGGTAGCCATTAGGTAACCTAACGTTTTCAGCAACTATCTTTTGTGCCTCTGCTACAAAAGTACCGAGATCGCGTCCTCGAACATTTACCAGCACAGCAGTGCGCCTTTGCCCATCTTCTCGGTTAACCATAACAGTTCCCCGCATAACCTGGATATTGGCTAGTTGCCTTAATGGCACGCGAGCACCTTCTGGTGTATCGACTAGAATGGCAGCAATATCTTCAACTGTATCCCTATATGTAAAAGGAAACCTTACAAGCAAGCCAAATCTTTTTGTTCCTTCAATAACCTCCGTTACTACTTTGCCAGCTAGTGCAGTTTCTATAATCTCTTGCACATCGGCAGCATTGAGCC
>JACQVM010000426.1 GCA_016209785.1 Candidatus Melainabacteria bacterium
ACTGATGCAGATTCTGATTATTCACCAACTGTATGGAAATATTTAAACGCAACACCGCCGGGATCAAACCATGGCCTTTCACGGCGAGTGCGCTTGACTAACACCTGGCTACAGCTTGGCCGCCTGAACCAACTTAATCAGCCTAGCTTACGGCGCAACCTTGAGCAACTTGCCTCAGCCAACCCAAAACATCAAGTAGTTACAATAGACGTCCTGGCTAACAGGTCTGCGATGCTCTCTGACCTTAGCGCTGTAGTAGCTCAGATTGACGCACTGCTTCTAGAACTAATGCAATATGTCTGCTGGCAACGCTAGCCCTGCCAGCCAGCTAATCTAGCCATGAGCCACCACCAGGCACGAGCCAGTTGAAGCTGTCCCAACTGACTGTCCGGATGGTCACCATCCTGACTGTAACCTTTAAACAAAGAAGGACTAGAACCGTAGTAACTAGGTTTCCCTTTAGGGTCATGAGATTCAATATCAGCGATATCAAACAAGACCTTACCTTTAGTCTTACAATACTGACGTATGCTCCGGTTAAACGCTTCGCGGACAGAGTTATCCTCACTGCTAACCAAGGGACACGTGCACCACACCAGACGTAATCCCGGTTGCGAGTGCTCCAGGTTTTCCATAGCATTCACATATGCCCTAAACACCTCACTCTGGTGTGTATGAGGTGTAATGTCTACGTAGCAAAACTTCATCATTGCTACATTGATATTGCTTCCATAGCCACGTTTGGTTAGACGTTGTGCAAAGTCTTGAATCTTTTGAGAAGGACTGCCATTTTCACCAACAGAGAACTCACCAATCCCACTGTGAGCCTTAAACCAGGATTTATCCGGATCCTGAACAATCTCAATTTTATAGTGCGCAGCATTCTGCCCTGATAGCTCTGTCAGTCCGGCAAGCAAGTTTGACCCAACCGACTGGTGCCCAAAATACACATCCAGAGCTCTAGCCCGATCAAGCCACCGTTGAGGAATCAGCCTGCCTTGAGCATCAATTGTAGCGTGATTAATAAGGATGCTTGTGGCTGCTGGCTGCCCTTGCGTTGGTGTATTGGCAAAGTTAAAAGCCAAGATTGCAAGCAGTAATCTTAGTAAGTAGAACACAATGTTTATTTTAAGACCCTTTCTACAAGCCCATAAAGTCAGGACCGCTGCCTTGCTCAGTTGGCTTAACTCTAAGGTTTACCTCAGGGCAGACAATCTCGCAGGTTCGGCAATGAATGCAATTTTCTAACGACATTCCATGCTTTTTTAAGTCGTCAACTATGTCAATCCTATGTACTTCGGCAGTACAGTCAGCAACGCAAGGCGTTGTCTTACCTAACTTGTCGTATTTGCTTATGCAAGCTACACACACATCAGCATTAAACTCATCTATGTGCCGATTGCCTTCATGATATTTTGTTGAGGCATAAAATACTGCATCTGGACGTGAATAAATTGTGTTTTTGTCGTAAGGCGGCTCATCGTACTTGGGTGGCACAAACTCTGGAACAATATGCTTGTGATCAGGCAAGTACTGAATTGGTCCAATGTCTTTTGTTCCTTCAATCAGGCTAAGAGATCTAATACCATCGGCAGTTGCACGCAAAGGATGCTTGAGTCCTACACCTAACACCCCTAACCATGGATTGCCTTTGTCAATTCCTTTTGCTACACCAGGCAAGTATTCACCCAACAAGCGTGGGTTCTCCATAAAGGCCCAGCGGAAGTACCTGTCTTTATAAGCTTCCTCAACAACAAAGCTCTTGGTCAGCCGCTCTTGATAAGGGCTAAGAGCCTGCTCGCTGAAATCGCCTTTTGTTAACGCATCGTGGAGAACCTCGGCTGCTACATATCCGCATTCCATGGAGCGATCAATTCCAGCCAATTGTTTTACATCTAAAACACCCAGGGCATCGCCTAGCAAGATTGCTCCAGGCGCAGCAAATTTTTTGGGCAGCGCATAATAGCCACCCTCTGGCAGTAGTGCCGCTCCATATTTGAGTAGTTTACCGCCTTTAATCATGCTCTGAATCCAGGGATGCTTTTTGTATTCCTGAAGCTTTTGTTGAGGATTCATGTTGGGGTCACGGCTATCTAAACTAATCACCATGCCAATGGTCAACCGCTTGTCTTTCATGCCATAAACAAAGCCACCCCCAAAGGTGCCCTCAAGCAACGGCCAACCCAAAGTATGCCAGACCTTGCCCTCGTAAGACCCTTCGCATTGCCAGACTTCCTTTACACCTACCGACCATATTTGGGCACAATCCCGTAGCTTAAAGTGATCAATGACATCGCGAGAAATAAATCCTTTGTCCCCAAAGCAAGTAAACTTAGCGTAAACATAGTCTTCTTCTGACTTAGCTTCCTCACTCACCTTTACGCCAGCTACACGCCCGTCCTCAAAAACAACACCGTGAGCAGAAAAGCCTGTAAATAAGTCAATGGCAACGTTAGGGACTTCCTTAGCTTTTTCCTGTACTTGCTTGGCCATCCAGCTGGTTACATAGCTTAGCGTAAGGATATGGTAGCCAGTTTTGTCCAATTCCTTCGGATAAAGAAAGTGAGGTAAATCCCACTTGCCCTTAGTCCCCAGAACAGAGAAATTGCTTTCGTTGCAGACAGCCTCAATGGGAAAGCCTATCTCCTTGTAGTTAGGCCAAACCTTTTGGAGAACATGGGGGTTGGAAACTGCACCACTCATAACATGACTGCCAAACTCCTTGCCTTTTTCTAAAATGGCAATCGAAAGCTCCATGCCGCTTGTCTTGGCAAGTTCTAGCAGCCGGTAAGCCAACGTTAGGTTTGATGGGCTACCGCCAACCAAAAGCAAATCGTATTCAATGCGTGTGGACAACTGGCTGAACTCCTTGTCCTGATTTGAGTAGTTTAAATTGCCGGATGAGCTCCGGAATTATTTGATAAACATCGCCAACAATACCGTGGTGGGCAAACCTAAATATAGGTGCATCGACATCCTTGTTGATGGCTAATATGGTGCCTGACTTTGACATACCTACCCTGTGCTGAATGGCCCCAGAAATACCGCAGGCTATATAAACCTTTGGACGTACAGTTTTTCCTGTTTGTCCTACTTGATGTTCGTAAGGTATCCAACCTAAATCTACAACCTTCCGTGAGGCACCTACAGCAGAACTTTCAAAACAAGAGGCAAGCTCATATATAAGCTGAAAACCTTCCGGGCAACCAAGTCCATACCCTCCACTGACAATCACATCGGCTTCCGAAAGATTTACCCCTTTTGCTACATCACGTATTGTCTCAGCAACTACAAGACGATAGTCTTCAGGGCGCAAATTTACAGCAATAGGCACCACTGTCCCTTTATGTTTAGGATCTACCTTCAAGGGAGTCATTTGCCCAGGTCGTGTTGTAGCCATTTGGGGATTTTTCCAAGGCCCAAGAATCCTTGCCTTTAAGCTTTCACCAAAACTAGGTCGAATAGCATACAGACAGTTCTCATAGAGCCCTACCTTGGTTGGGTCAAGCTTGCTCTTGTGTTCATATGGACCTACATCCAGTTCAGTGCAATCAGCAGTCAGACCTGTCTCAAAATGAGCAGCAATACGTGGAGCCAGATCTCTACCCGTTGTTGTAGAGCCTAGAAGGATAATATGGGGTGGAATTGCCAGCGACTCTAAAAGATCGCACACTACCCGCCGGTAAGTTAAAGTACGATATGTGTATAAATCTGGATGATCTGCTAAATAAACAACATCTGCGCCATGGTGAATCAACTTCTCTGGAATATCACCCAGGTTGTATCCTATGAGAACTGTGCTTAGTCTAGCTCCTAATTTGTCGGACAGGTAGCG
>JACQVM010000414.1 GCA_016209785.1 Candidatus Melainabacteria bacterium
GCATCAGCTCACGCCTTAGCTCTTTAACAACAGTCTTCTGACTGGACAGCGTTCGCAGAAAGAGCATAATTTTGTCTCTTTCCTCATTGCTTAAGTTCAAGTTGGGCATAATGGCTTCAACCCTGTCCGTCTCAAAAGCCTTAGGCTCTTTCAAGCGTGCCTCAGTCCAGCTATACCAGTTGCGTTCTTTCACAGGCACTATGTTTTTATTGCCCCAGAACAACATGTGAGGATCCTTAGCTGCAAAATCAGTTAGCTCTGGACCAATTCTTTCAATCAGATTTTCATAGCCTGGTATTTTGTGGCAACTATAACACCCATATTTCTTGACAAGCTTCTTGCCAGTCAAGAAATTAGTAGTTGAGGATAATTCGTTTGTACTTACTGTCAGATATTTCACATCCGTTTCAGGTTTTGTAAGCGTAGACAAAAAGTCTGTAAGGTTGGCAACTTCTTCTTTAGCTAGTGGAAACTTAGGCATTATGGTTGTGTCCGAGTAATGCTTTGGATCCTCAACCCAAGAGTAAATCCACGATTTGCTCAACTTGTTAGCAACGCCATCAAGGGCAATGTGCCTGGGCCCAAGAGCCCGATAGCTACCTAGCTCGTGGCAGCCCATGCAACCTCGCTCGTTAAACAATTTCTCACCAGCCTTGACGCTACTATCAGTTGCTACATGGGAACTTTGATAGGCAAGTGCATTTGTAGATGGTTGAAACGGCAAAGAATTTAAAACCAGATAAGAAGCAATGGCCTTAGCTTCGTTATCCGGCAGTCCAATGTTCTTTTGTCCAAAATGTGGCATGTAGGTGCGCGGATGAATGGCCTTGGGATTTTTTATCCAAGTAACCAACCAGTTTGACTTAACTTTGTTTTTTACCTTTAAAAGTTCTGGCCCAATGCGTGCTGGTTCTGCTAGCAAATATGGAGAGCCATCCACCTTATGACAAGCAATACAGCCTTTTTCTTGAAATACATGTGCCCCTTGAGCCACCGTGGCAGCCTCTGTCAGTAGTGGCGCATTTGAGTGGCAACGCCCGCAGGTTGATGGCACATACTTTGCTTCCAACATAGGCGCAATCCAGTGTTCCTCACCTTCATGTGCCTCCTTAGCTGTTAAAGCTCGCCCTTGCCCATCATGGCAGGCTGTACAACCAATCTTCTCAACTGGGTGATGCCTGAACAGTTTGTCATGATCTGGGTGTGCCCTAAAAACTAGCTTAGGTGCATTTTCAAAGTCTTTACGATCAATACCAGCATGGCACGTGACACAACGATCAACTTTTTGGTATTCACCTAAGCCTGATACCACTATTTGACTAATAGTTGCTGGCCGTGCCTTAATCTTTTCAATACGTTCTTCGATAGAGACAATATCAGCCGTTTGGCTGTCCATCTGCTTCTTTATTGCTGCCAAATCGCTTTCATACCTAATTACCTTGGCACTCACACTTGCCAATTGGTTTTCAAGGCTGGCTGTTTCATCTTCATTGTCCTTAAGCTTAGACTTCATTGCGCTAAGCTCCTCGCCAATCTTAGTATTGTCCTTGCCTTCTTCCTTGGCTAAATCAAACCGATAATAAATAGCATCAAGATCAGCTTTCATAAACTGGTGCTGTATCTTAGCTTCCTCAAACTTTTGCTTGAGTTCGTTAGTCTGGGCTGAGGCTTGTCTATATTCCGAACTATGGAGTAGTGCCTCAGCTTCTGCTAAGCGCTTCTGATATTGGTCGGCATTAGTAGGTTCAGCTTGTACTGGTGCAAAAGCTAGCTTCTTTTGTTTATCTTCATATGTAGTCTTTGCTGAGGTTAGTTGCTTATTAAGCTCATCAAGTTCTAATGCCTTAAACTCTTCCTGGTAGCCAATCCAAGGTTGTCGCCCCCGTGCCTCCTCGTATAGCTCCCAGACAAGCACAGCTAAAAGCAGTGCTCCAAGCAGTAAAAAGATTGTCTTGAAATCTTGCTTTTCTGGATCTTTAAAAGCGGGCTTTTGTTCCGTCATTGATATGACCTACCTATGTTTTATACGTTGAACCAGGGCAACACGAGAAAGTACTTAACATGCAAGACAAGGCGAGCAAAAATCTTGAGTGGCACCAGCATCATGGATTGGAAAAGAAATGCCGTTATTACATACCGGGCAATCCCCATCTTTTTTATTGTAGGATTGGTTGCAGCTTTCTTTTGCCAAAGCATTAAGGGCGGCAAGACAAACCAGGCTCCTAGAAATACAAGTCCAAAAATTGCCTCAGCCCAGTAGCCTTTAATGCCCAACAAATAACTCAAGTTGACATTATTTTGAGAGACAACCTTGTGAATATCCCATTCTTCCCATGGCCAAAACAAGTTCCAGCCAGGACCCCTGAAAAATACACCAATAATAATAGGGATAATCCATAAGCCAAAAAACCCAAACAAAAATGTGGACAAGGCAAATGCCCGACGCTTCAATGTGTAATAGCCATTTCCCTGGGGGTTCACATCTAGATAAGGAATTGCCATAAGTCCTAGAATGCAAAAGCCTGGGATTAGAACACCTGCAATCCAAGGATCAAAATATACAAGAAGCTCTTGCAGCCCTAAGAAATACCAAGGAGCCTTAGCCGGGTTTGGTGTAATTGATGGGTTGGCTGGCTCCTCTAAAGGAGCGTCAATTGTAATGGACCATACGCACAACACTATCATGGCCACCAGCGTCACCAAACCTTCTATGCGTAACAAACCTGGCCAAGCGTGTACCTTGTCTGGCAATGCAGCTTTACCAAGGGCTGTGCCGGATACAGTACCGGATGCTGTCATGATTCCTCCTCCAGGGCTTTCATTGGTCCGGAGATGCCACCATCTTTACGGATACGATAAAAGTGAACAAACACCAGAAAGGTTGTTACTACAGGTAAAACCACACAGTGCAACACATAAAAACGCAATAGTGTTCCTGGTCCTACCAAGGTTCCACCAAGTAAGAATGATCTTGCATCAAAGCTTGGCGATATAAAAGGAAGAAACTCAGCAAAGGGACCTTCATGCCCTACAAAGGGAGTAGCTCTGGCCATGTTGGTACCTACAGTTACAGCCCACATGGCTAATTGATCCCAAGGCAAGAGATATCCAGTAAAGCTTAACAAGAGCGTGAGTGTTAACAGACAAACCCCAATCACCCAGTTAAACTCCCTTGGCTTTTTATAAGAGCCTGTAAGAAACACCCTTAACATATGAACCAGCACCAAAATGACCATTGCATGTGCACTCCAACGGTGCATGTTCCTTAAGAACATCCCAAAAGGGATATCAAACTTCAGGTACTTCATATCTGCATAGGCATACTCTGGTACCGGCCGGTAGTAAAACATAAGCACAATGCCAGTTATGCACGCCACAACATACATCAGGAACGTCAGCCCACCAGCACCCCATGTGTATCTAAGTCGTATACCGTGAGTCCAGACCCGCACCGGGCGAGTGTGCAACAAAAATCCTGCCGTCATTTGCAGCACACGATTGCGTTGGGTGTCCGTAAAGCCATGACGAAAGATAGACTTCCATATCTGACTTTGAGCAATATGGTCTGTAAGATCTTGCTTTTCTGTATCAGGCTTTTCTTTAATTCCTGTCATAAACCTTCTGCCTTAAACAACAAGGAAACCTTCTGGGTTATTCCAACCACCCTTTTCAAAGATGAACTTTTTACCTTTGTCCACCACAATTTGTCCATCATCGGCAAGGTATATCTTGAATCTTTCCAGCGCTCGTGGTGCCGGTCCTTCATAATTGACACCATCTCTATGAAATCCACTGCCATGACATGGACATTTAAACTTGTCTTCAGTACTCAGCCACACCGGTGTACAACCTAGATGCGTGCAGGTGGCTGAAAGTGCATAAATCCCTGTTGGTTCACGTATAATCCAGCACCGCTGGTCTCTAATCCATCGAGAGTCCACTGCCCCTACAGAATACTCCCAAGGATAGCCCGCCTTGAATGTATTAGAAGGCTCAAAAAGCACCTTGGGAAACATAAAACGTACAAAACCAGCCCCGGAGGCTAACAAGCCTGTAAGCACTGTAAACCACCCTAAACCCACGAGCACATCCCTGCGCCCCCATAAGTGAGCTGGCTTTTCACAGCACGGCGAACATGGCGGCTTATTGGCAGAAGCCTCATTTGCGGTACATGGTGTATCAGGCAACTTCCCTTCCTCCTTCACTCACAACTACAATGGCCTCTCTAGGACAAACCAGAACACATAGCTTGCAGGCAACACACTTATTGGGATGAGCATTGTTAGCCGTTGCATTGGCAAACCCATTGCCTGGCTCAAACCTTATTTCAAGACAGTTAAACGGGCAAATGTCCGTGCAATACTGGCAGCCTGTACAGGCTCCTTCATTAACAGTTGCTTTGGGGCGATCTTTTGGCTTAAGAAATGCATATGCTTTGCCAAATTGATTAGAGATACACGAGACAGGACAGACTATCCCACACGCCCCACAGTCAATAC
>JACQVM010000415.1 GCA_016209785.1 Candidatus Melainabacteria bacterium
AAAGTCTGCCTGCTATGTCCATGTTCAAAGTTTGATATTCGTCAAAGAAAGCAAACAGCGGTAGAACAGAAGCAGTACCGTATCTGGTGTGTAAGGCTTGTTGCAGTTGATACACAAAGCAGGAAGCCAGCGACTCAGCGTCAGGTCCTAGAGAAGCTGGTGCACCAAAGATTAGCACAGTAGGCTCGTGCATTGAGGTTCGCATGTCAATATTTGACTGTTCGGTGACTCTCAATATATTCACATTTTTAAACATCCTTAAGCGGCCGCGAACACCTTGGATGTTCTTGTCCCAATCAGTATCAGTTCTTATAATGGAGGATAATGTCTGCGTTAGTTCACTTAATTCGGCTGCATCGACATTTGGGGTGTTCTTTAAGCGGCGCAATGATTCCACTATGTTGCGTCGATTGTTGACCAAACGCATTAGTCCACTAGGATTACAGGACAATGGCTGCACTTCAGCAGCCATGCCATTTTCATCCTCTCCTGAAACCATCACTGCACCCCACTTCAAGAGCGTAGCTAGCCCAGCAATATAGCCATGGTCTCGCTCAGCCCAATGCTGCTCCTCCGGAGGCAAGGAGTTTACATCCTGAACAATAGACGAGGCAAAAGTAATGGGATCTAAATCAAGTGGATTCCAGTGGATAGAGTCAGCATCTAGCGGATTGAAGTAAAGAGTGCTAAAGCCTGCTTGCTGGGCTTCTGGCAGCACAGTGTACTTAAACCCTTCTTTCTTCTCGTCAAGGTTTGGATCATTGGCTTTTGCCTCAAGAGCAATAATTACGCAAGGCTTGGCAAGCATGGCCTTAATCACTGCACGCATAAGCGTTGTCTTACCAGAACCAGATGGAGCAACAATAAACATATTTTTGTTAGGCAATCTGCCAAAAGGAATTGTTACAGGCAAATGTGTACGTGCCAAAAAACCAAACGGCAGAACAATCCCATCCTGCTCAGTCCAGGTAGCCTCGGGATTACGCTTGCCAAGGCGGCCGTGACGCCTTAAATTGGGTGGACATAAGAACGAGCGCTCATACTCCCGCGGATTAATCAAACCTGAAGGTGGGTTAAAGGTACGAATTGTTTGCCACGGGAAAAGCCGCTTTTTATGGGCAGCAGCAATGATCAATGCCAAGAGCACCAAAGTAGGAAGCAAAATAGCAATGGATGTAGCATCCAAAAAGCCATGTGCCTTATAGCCTAATGACTGAGTGTTTGTATGCTGAGGAACACCTTCCATGCGTAGGTTCTTACCCTGCATTGGTACCCCTGCAGTTGGTGGCTGACTAGGTGTATGCCCAACTGGATACATCTTCCCAGTGTTAAGAGACGCCGAAGGGGCACCTTGGCTACCAGTCAATATTTGAGCACCTGGCTGAATTAGAGGATTTGTACCAGGTGTTAAGGTTGCTGGCTGTGGCATCGGGCTCTGCATGCCATTGAGATTCATACTGCCCGTAGCTTGCTGTGGAATCGAGCTCTGCGCACCACTGGGATAGATGCTATCTGTCCGAGCAGGACTTGCAACAGCTACCCCCGACCCTCCAGAAACAGCACTCATTTGCGGGAGTGCGCCATGAGGGGAAAGAAACTGTCCGCCTTGCATCTGTAGCCTACGCTCATATTCTTTTGCACTGATAACTTCGCCTGTTTCAGCATCTTTGTAGCGTGTAACTACTCCACGGTCATCAATTTGTGCTCTCCAGGTCATCTTTTCTCCTTGGCGCTCGGCGCAATCATCAACTTGCAGCTTGCTTACAGCCCATGGCCCCCTTCACTAATTCCAGCGATGCGCATGCCTTCAGGCGTCTGGCGCACCAGGTACTCCAGCTTTACTGGTCTAGAACTGGTACCCTTGCCTGGCACGCTTAGCGTTTGAATCCCATCCACAAAAATTACTACCGACCCGTCAGATTGACTTTCGCCACACTCAACCTTGTCAGCATGAAAGCTACTCTTAAGCCCAGACTCATCAATTTGTTTTGCTAGATCAGGCGTCCAGATATTCTGAGTGTATGCGGAGGCACATTCAGGTGTCATGTACATAATTGCCTTTTCCTGGTTGCCCTTTGCCGTACCGGCACTTAAATCCCAGGCTAGAGGCAGCCACTGTGTTATAAGTACTTTAGCTACCAGTGGTTCAACCGCACCAGATACAGGTGGAGCAATCATGGCCTGAGCTGCTCCTGAGTCGGACACTAACTGTTGAGCATTTCTGCCAGTAATGTCAGGATCACGCATATAGGCAGCATTTACCTTGCGGCGTGATGGCTCAGGTGTCGGCATGAGCATTACCGTAAGAAAAACCCCTGCCATAAAGCCAGCCAGCGCCACCATGATGATGGTCAACTTGTACTTCTCTCCAGCTTGATAATCAAACATTGCCTTAACTCCCGCCTATCATTTCCGGTCGAAATGTCTCTGGCGTTACACCTTGGGCAAGCAGATGACAGGCCCAGCGAACATCCCCTCCTGTAAGCTCAACCATCCTGGCTCTTAATGGCTGATCATGGTTGGGTTCGGTGGTAGCAATCCAGTACATAAATCGCGGTACAACCAACTTTACAACCCCTCGCGAAAGTTTGTGATAAACCAAGAATGCTTCCGAGTATTCTCGGTTTTTTCGTGTAAGATGAGCAATTTGTGACATCTCTTGTGGTGTCAACCCACAAGCATCCTTAATGAGATCAAAATTACTAGGATCGTTACCTAGAATTATCTTAATTGCACTGTTGGTTGCCAGATTACGGGCTCGATCATCTCGCAAGAGATCGTTTAACTCCTGAGAAATACCAATAAACAACAGACCAAGGTGGCGACTTGTACGGGACGCATCCTCCACAAGAGTCTTGCCTCCCTCGTAACGCAAAAGTCTCCACAGCTCATCAATGCAAAAGACAAAACGAGCAGGCTTGCCTTTAGCCATTTGCTCCATCTTGTGCTGGTGCGCACGGCGCAAAACAAAATCCGAGACAAACAACGTTACAACTGCCTCTAGTGTCTTATCATGTGCCAGCTCTGACGTATCAAAAATCATAAGCTGCGCATCCATAGGAATAGATGTCTGCCCATCAAACAGCTTGCCAAAAATGGCACCTTTGCAGTAAAGGCTCAAACGGTTGGCCAGCTCCTCACAAATATCACCACGTCGATTGCCACCATTTGTAGAAGCTTCCTTATGCAGCCAGGCAACTAAATCAGATTCAACGGGCAAACGATTTTCTGCAGCGCACTTCCGATAAATAGCCTGTATGCCCTGCATCAGAATAGGCTTCTCTTCTTTAGTTAACGCCTGCTCGCCACGTTCGCCCAGCATCACCGAATGAAAGTTCAGCAGCTTTATGATGTGAGACTCTGGTGGATTAGCAGGATCAATTGGTTTTTCATCGGGGGCAATTGGCGGCAGATCATAAAGATTGATGCAGACAGAGCCATCAGGACCAAGGCGGATGTATGCGCTGTCATCGTACACTTGGGATAACATGCGGTAGCTGCCAGAGCGGTCAATAATCACAGCCTTTGCTCCCGACAGTGTTTTTAACTGTATAATCTGCTGCGCAACCATGGATTTTCCTTCACCAGGCTGACCGAAGACAATACACAAGGCATTAGGGAGTTTCTCATCATAAGGATTCAAGAAAACAGGCTCCAAGGTCTCTTTAGAAAACCCAATCCAGTCTCCAGACTCAGAGCCAAGCTTGGCATGAACAAAAGGAAAAGAGTTTCTTACAGTGGGAGTCCTAACAGCTTTGCCACGACGTGTAACATCTACACCCAGTCCAGGTAAGCTGCCAACAAAAAGAGACTTCTGCTCATGATAGCCAACAACAAACCTAGCACCACGACACTGTGGTGCTGCTGTCCGAACCATTTCGGTAAATCGATTGAGTTCTTCTAGGGACTCTGCATTAAGCGTAAAGTAAGTAGCATAATTAAAGACCTCCATGTTCGTTGTATACAGCTCAGAACCTATGGTTGCAGCTTCTTGTGCCTTCTCAGCTTCTTCTTGATTAGGTGCTGAGCGAGGACCTAAGATTCCTTGGTAGGTGTTGGCAGTAGCCTGAGCTTGTTTGCGCTGTAGATTCTTGCGAAACAAATCCTTATCTAGCTTATGAGCATAAATGTTCATACGCCACTCGCAGTTCAAGCGCAAAAGAGGCTGCAACCACAAAGGACCAGTCCGTTCCGGCAGCCTGTTCATGTAAAGCGTACGCACAAACTTTGCTGAATTTTCACCAGTATCAGCATCTGGCTCTTCAATATCCGAGATAACAGCATAATCAGCATGACCAAAGTCATAACAGGACTCTACCAGTTGATGACGAATGGTGGCAGGTTCCATATCAGGGAAAACCCGACGCAATTGTGGGGGCATAGGTGCCTGACGTGGCCTTATAGGCACAGGTTGCCGCTCATAAGGTTCAAGACCCAGCCGTGGATTCAGCTCACGATAAAGCATGCGAAAGTATTCCACTGCGGCAATTGGCCTAGCAGTCATGCCACAATTTCCCAACTGTGCTACATGTCCTTGGGCTCGCTGCACTAGGGTTGTAACATTTTTCACATGATGAGCGACCGTTTGACGTGCGGCTTGATTGGTGAAGACATCTTGTATGTGGCTGACGGTACGTTTAAGCCAGCCTTGTTTGGCGGGCTTTTCCTTAGGGGGACGATAGCAAAATGTAACATAGAACTGGAGCTCTGGAATAAAGTTCCTCGAAAGAAGAAATGCCTCATCGTTCTCCACAGTGCGTGCGACGTACTTGAGAAATTCATCATCAATAACCTCCACAGGATGACGGGCAAAGTACTCTCTCTTGCTTATGTTGTGGCAGACAACCGTAAGCTGAACTGATGTGTCGATACTGTTGAGAAAGCCGGTGAAATGGTTCATTAGGCTGACCAGCCTAACCTCGTCAAACCCACTTACGTGCACACCATCAATTTCAAAGCAACATCTGTAAGTTCCATCTTTCAGGACAACAATACCCAGCCCAGAAGCTTCATCCTGGAACAAGTCCCAAATTGGTATGAGACCAGCCGCTGAGTTGTGTGGTCTTGGCACTGCAACCGAGGGCAACTGGGAGAGCCCTTGTGAGGTGGTGCTATCTTTCTGTGCCCGACCAAAGGCACCTAGCAAATTGTTTTGTCTGATATATGATCGCGATACTGAGGCAGTCATGGTGTTACTCGCTAAATGCAACCAACTCTTCATCCAACAGGAAACGAACTGGGTTTGGATCTGGTCCAGGAATAAACTTTTGTGGTGAAATGTAATAGTTGATGATGTTTTCCCAGTAAGAAGCAGAATGGTTGGCTGTCAAAAGACAATAGAACGGTCCTAAAAGGCCGATCAAAATGGTCATGTCTAGTCTTAAGTCTTGCCCGGCAAAGTTAATTGGATTAAGCCAGGTATAAAGCTGCGTGGAGACAATCAAAGATGCAAGAACAGCAATAAGCTGGTCATAACGTAAGCCAAACAGCTTCGGCTGATCTTCTAAATTAAGTGGTGTGATATCTTCCATCATTTGATTATTTCCAATTGCCTGTTAGGACAAAACATAAGCTCAACTAAGTGCACCGGCAATATTGCTGGATTATGGTCCCCTGAGGTGGACAACACCTTTTGTCGTTCAATAAGCTCCAATGGCAACATTGATTGAGGACCAACCTTAACAAAGTTTGCTACAGCACCTTTGAAGTCTTGAACTAGCCGGCATATCTCGCCCATTACATAGTGATAGTAGCCACGGTTACCTTGCCATTGTGTATCCTTAAGTGCTTTCTCCATTTCCTGACCGGAAAGATCCAGCCAACGCTCATGCGGCTCTCCTGCCTCACGAGCACACCAATAGCCATTTAAAGCAAGAAGCGCTAAGTCCAGGCAATGGGCCTGATTTTGCCTTCCAGTTAAAACAGCATGAGCAAACTTTTTAGGGCACTCTGAGGCAGGTGTAGCTGGGACTAATTGTGGCTTAACCAAATGGGTCTTAAATGCTGTAACCCACCAAGTGTAGTTGCAAGCTGCACACATTGCCACCAATGACGAACGAAGGGACTGATGTGGAAGCACACGATGGAGATCAGCCTCAATAACCGTTGCTTGAGTTATATCAGGCATGGACACCAGGACTGGCGTACTAAAAAGTGAGTTGCACGCTGGACACACAACTGTTGTTTGCTTAAGAGTAAATTCCTGAATGACCTGCATAGCACCACGAAATTGAGAGCGGCTCTTGTGTACACATAAGCTTATGTCCTTAATGCCGCTGGGTAAATCGGGAGAAATCCCACGGCAGTGGGCAAATGCCCATAACCAGTCTCAAAAACAATGGGAAAACTACGTAAGAAAACTGTAGCGCGGGGTTTTAAGGTCAAGCCCACGCCCTGGAAGGGCGTGGGCTTACGCTGAAAGACCCCGGCGTTAACTTCGGGGTCTCCTCTAAACCTAGTGCCAGCGTGCCTGCCGGTACTGTGGACAAGCTTATTCCAGGCCAAGCTCTCGCTTATGCCTCTTCTCCTCGGCCTTCCTCAAGGCCTCTACCACTGAGCCAGACAAGCTAGTATTTGGAGTTGGTTGATATTGAGAGTGACTCCACGCTACACGTACATTGCTTGGACTTGGATAAAAATGATTTGGATCGTTCATGAGTGCTTGTGCTGTCCAGATTGCCGGGCGCTCAATCTGATTAGCATTCCAACCTGATTCAATCATTTTTTCAATGGTATCTATGGCACCCATGTTGATGTCATTTGGACCAAGTGCCCGGGCAGCTATTGCTACATGTGTCAGCTTTTGTGGATCCTGGGAGTGAATTTGATGGGCCACCTGGGCAATGGCTGGATTCTGCATATCTGTTTCACGGAAGCCCGCGGCACACATATCAATCACCAGGTTTACAGCATGGTTGAGGTTGGATGAGAGGCTTGGCAATTGACGATCAATGTGCCCAGCAACATCGTGTGCATTGACACCAGGTGCACCGCCACCGGTACCAGTCACATCAGCACGAATAACTCCAGGTGCTTGAGCACCACCGGAGGATAATCCACCACCTACCAAACGAACATCAGGCGGACTAGAACCAGCCCCACCTGGAGCAGTCACTGACATGTGATGGACAGTGTCTGAGAGGCCTCGATTAAGGGGATTAATCGTTACATCAACCTGCTGAGCCCCTGTCTGGTCATAAAGATTAGAGGGCAACGGAATTTGTCCGGGGGTAAGTGGCAGTGTCCCACCTGCCCCACCGCCAGTCACATCAACAATAGCATGAGCACGTCCTGCCCTACTTACTGCTCCATATGTTGAACGTAAAATCTTATAGCCAGTACCAGCATCTCGAACGGTGCTCCTTGGGTCGGAAATAACACTAGCTAAGGCTTGTACATTAGCTACGCTCACCTCAGTTCCATTGGATGCTAGTTGAATAGCAAATAAGGACTCTACCTCTTCATTGGACACAGCCGGTGCAAGCCTGCCAATGGCTGCATCAAGGACCATTTGGTCTGCACCAGGATACTGAGACTTAGCTATTTCACTTACGTACTTAGCAACTGCTGGAATAGCTGTCTTGCGCTGCCACATGGGTAGTTTCATTACATATGGGTTGGTTGATGCAGCTCTGTTTTCATTGGTGATTGGCAAGCCAACTGCAAACAAAGACTCAGTTCCAGGCACATACGAAGGATTCCATGGGGACTCTGGGCTTGAAGCATCTGTCAGAATATGTGTAGCCCATGTATCTTCTTCAGGAGTCCACTTATCAAACCTCCTTTCTAAGTACTGTGTGTAAGGATTTCCTTTCTCACCGCTAACATATGCAGCTGATCCTAAAGCTGCATGCTCAAAGAGCGATCTGGCAAAACGT
>JACQVM010000427.1 GCA_016209785.1 Candidatus Melainabacteria bacterium
AGCTAAGGTGTATCAAAGCTATGAGGATCAGCTCCAGCGAGCTAATCGGATAGATAGAGATGATATGGTTGGTCTTGCGGTGCAAATGCTGCTGGAGCGCCCAGATATTAGGGCTAAATACCAGTGCCGTTTTGAGTTTGTGCTGGTTGATGAATATCAAGATGTAACTTTAGCACAGGACACCTTTGTGCGCCTTTTGGCAGCTCCTCAAGACAATTTGTTCTTGGCTGGAAATGACGATGAAGCAATTTATGAAACAAGAGGTGCGCGACCAGAACTGCTAGTGAATATTTCTCATCGATTTCCAACCACACGTTGCTATGTTTTGGAAAAAAATTGGCGTTGCCAAAAGCCAATAATTGATCATGCAACACTGCTGCTAAATGGAATTCAACAAAGGCGTATCACCAAGGAAATTCTTTGGACAAGGGAGCAATCTACTAATCCTGCTATTGTGGGTCCTCAATGTTTAGCCAATGAGAAAGCCGAGACAGACTGGGTTGCGCAGCAAATTCACTCTCTTGTAAAAGGTGGACAGAAAGCTTGTGATATTGCTGTCCTTTATCGTTTTCATCATTATGAAAGCCTTTTAGAGGATAGGCTTGCAAGCCAGGGCTTGCGTTGCGTGGCATCTCAACCAGATGTTGGGGTGGTTCCTGATGAAGTAGAAGACATGATGGCCTTTCTCAAGCTTGTCGGTGATCCAGATGGACCGAAAGCAAAAGAGCTTTTTGAAAGAGTGTGTCAGTTGAGGGCTAAGGAGGTGGATGCTAAGCTTTCCCTTGCAATAGCTAGTTTTGCTGAAGCAAACAATCTTTCTTATCTTAAGGCAGTAGAAATTTACTCAGAAGCTACAGCCGATCAATCTTGCCGGGAGCTTGAGCAGGTGGTAAGACTCTTGCGCACTATGCACCAGGAGAAACTCCCTCCAGCGGAAACTATCTCTTTAATTAGGCGTACGCAACGATTGAATGAATACTACAGGTCAGTCCATGTACCACCAGGAGTAAATTATGAACCATTACGTAAGCTTACTTACCTGGAAGAAGAAGCTAAGAAATTTAAGTCGGTCTCTGAATTTGTTAAGCAGCATACGCTAGCCAGACAACAAGAACACTCGGCCTCTCAAGCTGGTGACGGGGGCATACATGTTCTCAGTTTGCATAAGACAAAAGGGCTTGAGTTTCCGGTTGTGTTTATGGTTGGTTTAGCCGAAGGATTGTTCCCAGCCGAGAGTGCTCCTGATCCTGATGAAGAACGCCGCCTGTGTTATCTAGGCTTAACAAGAGCTCGTGACATTCTTTATGTTTCCTACCCGGCAATGTTTAACAATATTGCCTTGCAGCCATCCAGTTTTCTTCTAGATTCAAGACTTCTATCTTCTTCACCTACAGTTGAGTCAACAAAGCAGCCAACGCAGCAAGCAACAAAACCAGTTGTAACTGTACCACCGGTTCGACTTACTGCACAGCCACCACTGCAACAGAGCCGGTCACCAAAAGTAGTGCCAGCTAAGGGCAGCGTAGTATCTGAGCAGAAAAGTCAGCCAAAGGTGGCTGAGTCTGTTGAGCCGATTAAAAAGCCTACCTCTCAGGTGAGTTCTGCACGACCTGCATCTGAAAGCGTGCCTGGTGCACGCAAAATGTCTGCGCAGTTGACCGGCAGCGGGCAGCCAACTTGCCCTAGCTGTACTGCAACATTGGAATCAGGGGCACAGTTTTGTGGTGAATGTGGTCACAACCTTGGCACACGCATCCCTGCCTGCCCTCTATGTTGTTTGCCACTAGAACCATCGGCTAAGTTTTGTGGCGAGTGTGGTACCCATATTGTGCAAGCCCAGGTAAGCAAAAGCAAACCGTTAAGCCCTGCAGGTGTTTTCGATCCTCAAGCTGGCAATAAACGAGACCAACACGGTTGGCTGGTTAAACTACTTAAGTTTCTTGAGCCATCTTAAGCAAGACCTCTACTTGATGGCGTGTTTCTTCAAGGCTTCCACTGTTGTCGATTATCCTGTGCGAGCGAGATGCTTTTTGTTCTTGTGGCCATTGAGCAGCAAGCCTTTTGTCAATTTCTATTGAGCTTAAATTCTCACGACTCTTCAAACGCTGTCGAAGAACATCTTCGGCTGTTAAAACTGTCCAAACCTCGTCAAATTCACTGGCAATACCTGCTTCAAATAAGAGTGGTACAAGAACTGCCACTACTGGATAACGGGCTAGCTCTTTTGACTGGCGACGATATTCCGCTATAACTGCTGGATGAACAATGCTTTCAAGATCTTGTTTGGCTCTGATATTTTGAAAGACAATGCCTGCAAGTTTAGTCCGATCAACACTGCCAACTTTGTCACTGTGCATTATTGCTGGCCCAAATCTTTCAATAACCGCACGCCTTACTTGAGTGTCAGTGCTCAAGAGCTCGTGAACTATGTGATCAGTATCAATTACAGGAATACTGTGGTCAGTAAGAATTTTGCCAATGGTGGACTTGCCAGAACCAATTGTGCCTGTGATTCCAATTACTTTTGAGTGCATCTCTTTGAGCCTAATGGTTATTGAGACCAATCATAATTGCCGAGACTAAATTTCAACTATAGTGGCTGAGTGTAATAAGCAAATATGGATAACAAAAGAAACTACTTGTCAGTAACAGATAATTAAGCGGTTCATGGCTGTCGAGAAGTAACATGTTTAAGCAGATCATAATCTTAGCTGGCTTATGCTTGAGCTCTGTTGTTTGTGCTTGTGGGTTGGAAAGTCCTGCCTTTGGAGTTGAGATTTCCCAGAAGTCGAGCGCACTTGAGCATATAAGAATTGGTGAAGTAGCTGCCGGGAAAGGCAACTGGGATGAGGCTATTATAGAGTTTGTTGAGGCCACCAGGAAAGATCCAGGCAGTGTGCTGGCAGCTTATGATCTTGGTGTTGCCTATGCTCACATCGGAGATCTTCTGAAAGCAGCAGAGGCTGAAAGGCAAGCCATTGTACTTGATAAAACATACGTTGCTGCATACATTGAGTTGGGTTGGATATTGGCGCAGTCAAAAGATTTTCTTTCTGCTGCAGAGTCATTGCGAAAGGCTGTCGAGCTTGATCCTAATAACCATGCGGCCAAGAGTAGTCTTGAAGTTGTGTTGTCACAAAGCCATGATAAGACAGACAGCGAAAACTTGAAGCAAAAGATGCAGCCGAGCGTGTTGACGTGCGGAGAAGAGGTTAACAGTGATCGAGAACTTTATAAAATCAACACCTTAGTTGCCCGTGGCGATTTAACAGCAGCATTGGCTGAGTGTGAAGAGGTTGTGAAGGCCAATCCAAACAATGCATTAGTTCACGTCAAGCTAGGGTGGCTTTACTTTAAGACTGGTAACTTAGAAAAGGCCAGAGAAGAAGAGTTGGTTGCCTTGAAATTTGGGACTGCTGACGGTCTTGCCCATGGCAATTTGGGTGTAGTTTTAGGAAGCCTAGGAGATATTGAAGGGCAGATAAGAGAGGAAACAAGAGCAATTGAACTTGATGAAAAAAATGCTTCAGCGCATGCCAATCTAGGCTGGGCGTTGGCACGCCAGGGACGTTGGGTTGAAGCTTTAGCTGCATACCAAAAGGCAAGAGATTTAGAACCTCAACTAGTAGATGCTCAGGTTGGGTGTGGTGTTGCCCTTGCTAAGACTGGTCACGTAGAGGAAGCCTTCACAGTGCTCCAGAGCGTAAAAGCAAGGTTTCCTGATCTAGCACTTACCCATATGGGACTGGCAACAGTACTTGCTGAGCAAAGCAAAATTGATGAGGCTGTGGTGGAAGTTAGAGAGGCTATTAAGTTAAACCACCAGAATATTGAAGCAAAGCAACAACTTGCCTCACTCCTTCTGCAGACGGGAGACTGGCAGGCAGCTTTAGATGAGTATAGACAACTGGCTAAACAAGATCCTAAAAGTGCTGAAACCCATGTTGGTCTTGGACTTTCATTGTGCCGGAATGGAGTTAGCAGTGAAGCAAAAGGAGAATTTAAAAAGGCACTTGAACTTGATCCCCAAAATGCTGTGGCACACGCGGGATTGGGGTTGGCTTTGTTAGATGCTGGTGAATCTAGCGAGGCACTCCAGGAAGTTCAGGCAGCTATACACATTGATCCTAAACTTGAGCTGGCACAGATACTTTTGGTTAGGCTGAAACAACAGCAGAAAGATAAATAGAGCTATAGTAATTACTAGCGGTATCTCTTGAGGCTCAACTAAACCTTGTAGAACTAGTGCCCTGTCTGTCAAAGAT
>JACQVM010000417.1 GCA_016209785.1 Candidatus Melainabacteria bacterium
CAGCTGAGAAGGGGCAAGTGGCCGATATTGTTTACAACTACAAACGCCGCGGGAAGAAGACGACTGAGAACGAAGTCTACCGGATAGGCTTGAATTTCTTACTTCTGGATCATCAGACCAACGGTGACCATAGCATCTTAGCACGCGTGATAGATGCATTGATAGCATGATAGCCAGTGTCAATATCTTTATACAAATCATACAAAGCCTCCCTCAGTCCAACTAGCGCTTATACCGGGATGTTTAGTAAGCAGTCTTGCCGTGCCAAAGCTGCCAGAGAAAATTGTAACTACTATCCTTGGTGAGCTTTATAGACTATGTCCCGCAAAACATTACGCTCTAGTTCTTGACTTACGTACTCCACGTACTTTACCTGCCAATCTTCTAAATCTTTAGCAATCATGGAGAAAGTTGCCCCCGCTGATTTAGCAGCAGCAAAGTCAATACCAACCTCACCTGCCGAGCCTATAGTAAACATACGCGAGCGAATAGAATAACCTTGGGTAGCCTGCAGGGTAAGACGTAGCAGTGCTACATTGCGCTCAAATCCAAGCCTTTCACCCACACCCTTAGCAATCTGCTGAAACTTGTGAAGAGGTCCTGACACATCTACAGCTGGCACACTCACCAACTTGTAATGTAAGAGCCGGTCAACTGAGGTAACCATATCCAAGGTACTAACATCGCCCAAGTTCTTGATTATGCCTGACAAAGGGGTAAGTCCATCGAGCGCACTCCAAAGCCGATGCATCACTGCCAAATCCTCTGCTTTCAAGACGGTCTTATCCTTAGGATCCACTAGCTTTGTGCTATGCCACAGGTTTGCCACATCCTCAAGCCTCTCCAGAGAGGTTTTCAATCCTTTCGGAAGCTTCTTACAAACAACGCTAATGTGATCAGTGGCTAGCGCAGCATCTAGCAATAGCTTATCTAGTGGCCTATCCACCTGGCACGCCTGGTCTGAAAGATCAGGAGGCGGTTGTCGATGAATAAAGACAAAAATACCTTCCCTCCACACTGAGGCAAATTCAGTAACAGCAAGGTTGCCTTTAACTTTACCTAGCTTAGCGTGCGTAAGTTTGCCTTGCTCAAACAAAGCCCGAAATTGCAAATCCCTTAGTTCTACAGACAGCACCCCCGTCTCCCGGTTATTGGACAGGCTTTGCAACAAGCCTGACGGATCTGTAGTACCCAGATGCCCAACCAGTGACTGCACCAAAGGCTGTTCGGCCGTGGCGCTCACCATCTTAACCTTGTCACCTGCCTGTCCATAAAATGCTTGATCTTGCAGCGCTACCTCCAGTTGCCGGCTGGTCAGATATCCTTTGGCTACAGCTGCCGGCCCTAGATTAAGGCGATCTTTTCCCTTAATGTTCTTTTGCTCCATAGCTACCTCATCAATTTGGTCTTGAGTCAAGAGCCGGGAAGCCACCAGGTAATCCTTCAACTTAAAAGGGACTTTGTTGCGAAAGCAATGCACTAGAAAAGGTATCTTGGCAAAAATAGGAAAGATAACCCTACCGTGTTCTAAAGATTTCAGTTCTTCCTTCAATTCCTCAAACGTCATTTTCCCTTGACCCAAAAGCTTTTGGGCAACAGCGCTCAGCGGCGTGTAGTTGTCTATTGCTGCAAGCACAAGGTTACGTCTGGCAGCCGAATCAAGCCTGCCTTCATTTTAATGCCTAGCGTCGTCAAAACTGGCACCGCTGACATCAGAACTTGTTCAGCCAGATCGGTGCTTTGTCCAGTAACACAAGTCTCCTTGCCCAAGCAAGATTGAACGTATCCAGCAAGCAATGGCGAATAGTCATACAACTCCGACAGCGCGTCAAATACATGAAAGGTCATAAGACCCACCAGCGACTCACGCACAACAGCCACTGCTTTATCAGCCTTGACCAAGACAAGGGCACCCTGTACTGCTAAAAAACTTTGTGCTTGGCGCACTGCTTCCATGACCACATCTGCCGGAAATAAAAAACCGCTGTCAACAGCATCAATCACCACCGCATCAAAAAGCTTCTTACCTTGAGCTAAACCAGTGAGCTCATCAATACAATCTGTCCCGTAACGAAGAACTATCACGTTCTCCGCAGCTACTCCACCAGGCAACAGTGACGTTGTTGCTTCGCTAGGCTCAATGGCCATTACATCCCTCCCAAAGAGCCTCCAATGTCACATATAGTATGTCTTGCCGCACTAAGATAACCTATTTGATAACCTACAGCTGCTCCTTGTCGACTGGTAGCTCATCACCCACCAAGGCTTTCAGGATGTCGTTGGCTAGCCAGCCCCTCTCAACTAAGATACGCCCCAGCGGCTTACTTGAGGTTCGTTGCTCCACAAGAGCTATGCGCACCATATCCTCGGTTACTAACCCAAGGCCAATTAAGCGTTGTCCTATATGATAGGGTGAGTCTGCTGGCAACCTTATCTGAGACTGGTTAAGTAAGAAAGCATCCAGTTCCATTTGGGTAATCAGCGAGCTAGCTTTAAGAATTTCCCCTAAAGGTAAATCAAGAGTCTTTTGGGCAGCTATAGCTTCTTCCAGCTCATTTAAGGTAATAATTCCTGCAGCTATTAGCATCTGACCTAATTTAGGTGGAATTGCCTCTGCCTGCCCATCCTGGCATTCAACTGGAACTTCATCAATGTCACCTTCAATAATTTGCCTATAAGCATTTTCAATGGCCATATATGCTTGCTGGGCCTGGACCCACTCCTGTGGAGAATCCATAAAGTTCTCTTCATTGAGGTTTTTTATCAGACGCTGGTAGGCACTATCCACTGCTGCACGAGGCGCACCTGCCTTTATTCCCAGAAGACAATATGGACAGATAGCACTGTGAGACTGTCTAACTTGTGCCATATTGCTCTCCCTAAAGCTCCTCAAGATTTACCCAAACCCAAGATAACCTAACCTCGTGGTTACTTGATAACATCAACCTGTACTTTCAGTGTACCTCTGAGTACTACCTATGCCAAAATTTTGTTTAGTGTTAAAGCTCCAACGATTATTGGCTTCAGGGTTTCTTGAAAGTTTGAGAGATATGCTGTTCTGGGAACAAAATAGCAGGAATCAAACCCAGCAGGACTCCATAGAATACTTTGAAAAGAAGGCCAGCTAAAATGGAAAAGTTGGATTTTAAAGTTGGCGGTAAGAGGCTAATCATAGATCGCCAGGGGGTAACTTACTCTAGCTCAGGCATCTTTGGCTCCCAAAAGCATCAATTTAGCTGGTCTGAAGTTGAGAAGGTAGTTGAAGTAGTATGTTTCGCACGCGGGCACAACTCGTTTAGCAGTGAATATTTTCCTGGTGACCAAACACCAGTTTCTGGTACTAAGACCAACGAATATCTTCTAATTGATACCACAAAAGCTTCTTTTAAAATCTATTATTCTGACTTTGCGCCTACTTATTCCTTCGCTCCCGAGCGCGGCTACGAAGAGCTGCGGGTAATTCTAAAGGCTATGGTGCCAGATAAAGTTACATTGCAAGGCTATGTTTACCGCTCTGGTGGCAAAGAGATGTGCGACATAACCATGGCACTGGCAAGATTTTTCCACTCTGCCGGCAACCTTTCCGCAGCACAAGAGGCGTACACAAAGGCACACTACTGGGCTATGCATTACCACAATGAGACTCACCCATTTGTAGTAGAAGCTCTAAATGGACTCAATGAGATATTGATAGCAAGCGGACAGGACGACGCTGCAAAGGCACTGGAGATCCGGGCTCAAGCTATCAATTCAGCCCAGGCAGAAAGCGTTGAACAAGCATACAAAAGGCTTTCAAATGAATTGCATGCTAGTCCCGATTACCAGAATGCAGGCATCTGGGAAAAGGCACAGCTTGAGCAGCAGCTTTTAAAGAAGCTAAAAAGAGAGCTAGAGAAGAAAAAGCATGTCTGATGTTGGATTTCATGGAGAACGGTTTATGACACAGTATTCCTGGCGGCATTGTCCTTTCACATATTGTGTTCGGTGTCCGGTATGGAAAGTTTTTTGTTGCATTTTGTTGTGTGTCAGCATTTCTAATATGCAGATATTGCCTACCTCTGCTGGCAAAGAAAGAGAGGCCAAAGTAACTTGGCTCGGCTCTTATGTAACGCCTTCGCTGCGGTGGGAAGTTAAGGCCCGCTCTGCAAATCCGGGACCACATACAATAAAGTTAGCTGTTGCTCTTCCGGATGGGACAGTGAGCGAATGGCTTACATATGGAGAAGGAAATAGTTGGAACGTAAAGATGGTGGATCAATCTGGTGGTGTAACTTATGGAATAGGTGAGCGCGGGGCTTATTTAAGTGGAGTCCCTAACAATAAGCCATCGCCCTTCAACTTCACGTATAACGTCTACGTTGATGACGAACAAATTGCTCACGGAACTTATCAGTGGCAGACCAAGTACAGCTATAGTAAAAATCAACCCCGTTCTGACCATTTTATATTGCCACCAATAACAACGGACAAAACAAACGCTGCTGGTAGCAATTGGGAAGTTTCCACTCCACGCATAGTTTTTTACCCTTTAAACTGCATTGACAAGTTCAACATTCTTTCTTCCTTTACTGCTATTTTTGAATTTCA